>CAZLUY010000717.1:0-3641 GCA_964562785.1 uncultured Limnohabitans sp.
AAACTACCTATGAAATGGTCAGATGGTGGAGATTGATCAATTACCTTAGCAAGTCGAATGACTATTGGGACCTATTTGGCACCTACTGGCTAATGAACGGGAACGAGCTTCCACCATGGGAGGAATTCCAAAAGCTAAGCCCAGAAAAACTCCGCCAGAAATACGAAGAATTAGAAAATGAGGCTACCATTGAATCCATCCCGGATTGGTTGGACGAACTAGGTCGAAAGGAACTAGGAGAAAAATGGAGTGATGAAATCCATAGTTTGAATCAGCAAGCCGAAGTAGTTCTGCGAGTGAATACCCTCAAGACCACAAGGGAGCGATTAAAGAATAGACTAAAAGAGGATGGTGTTTCGACTCATACTATTAAAGGATACCCAGATGCCTTGATTCTTGAGGAAAGACAGAATGTTTTCAGAAACTCCGCATTTAAAGAAGGCCTTTTCGAAGTGCAGGATGGTTCCTCTCAACTTGTGGCTGATGCATTGGCCTTAGAACCAGGAATGAGAGTAATTGATGCTTGTGCAGGAGCAGGAGGTAAAACTCTACACATGGCTTCTCGCATGGAAGATAAGGGTAAGATTATAGCCATGGATCCTGAAGAATGGAAGCTTCAGCAAACAAAGCTAAGAGCCCGAAGAAGTGGCATTTCCATAATTGAGAGAAGAATAATCGAGGGGTCCAAAACCATCAAGAGGCTCAAAGATTCTGCTGACAGATTGCTACTCGATGTTCCATGCTCAGGCCTTGGAGTTCTGAGAAGAAATCCAGACACTAAATGGAAGTTGAGCTTAGACTCGATTGATAAGGTGAAGCAAACCCAGCAAGAAATTCTTCAGGCCTATCCATCCATGCTTAAGCCAGGTGGACAGATGGTATATGCGACATGTAGCATTCTCCCTTCTGAAAATCAGGATCAAATTGCTAAGTTCCTTGATTCTGAAGCGGGTAAGAATTTTGAGTTGATTGAAGACCAGAAAATCTTCTCCCATGAAAGTGGCTTTGATGGTTTTTATATAGCCAGACTATCTAAAAAGGCCTGATCACAATTATCCTTTGTTTTCAGAATTCTGTACTTTATAGAAAAAGTTAAAGTATGGAATTGGAACAGATATTTTCCATTGTTAACTCAATGGCCCTTTTTTCATGGATTTTCCTTTTCATTTTTTATAAGAAGAAATGGGTCTTTCAGGTGATTTTCTCAGGTGTTTTTGTACTGATGGCTCTCACCTATATTTTCTTCATAGCCAAAGGTCTAGGAGGAAATTCCGATGGAGGCTTCAATAGTTTGGCTCAAGTAAAAGCCCTTTTCACTTCAGATCAGGCAGTTTTAGCAGGTTGGATACACTACTTAGTTTTTGACCTTTTTGTGGGAATGTGGATCTGTCAGGATGGAAACAAAAGAGGTATTAATCGTTGGATTCTACTTCCCTGTCTTCTTGGAACTTTTATGCTAGGCCCGGCAGGTCTATTGCTCTATATAATCATCAGAAGTGTTCATCTGAAGCGCTTCCCTCATACCCCTTATGATGAAAGCCTGGTTTCTTGAGCTGAATAGAAGAAATAAGCTTTTAGCCCAATATGGGCTAATCTGCCTCGTCATATTCTTTGTTTTAGGTATCATAGTTCTTTTTGATTCAAGAGAGCTTTTTGGAGTCAGTGTATGGAATAAACCCATGAAATTTTTCATTTCCACCACTATTCTATTCTGGACTGTTGGTTGGATAATGGAGGACTTGCCTTTTCCTAAGGGTAAGAAAATCGTAAGCTGGGGAACAGTTGTATGTATAAGTGCCGAGCTAATTTTGATTACTTACCAGGCGGCATTGGCCAAGCAGTCTCACTTCAACATTTCTAGTCCCATTGATGGATTCATCTTTGGTTTCATGGGCTTCATGATCTTTTTGAACTCCCTCTTCTATATCTACTTGTTTATACTGTTTCTTCAAGTGAAGGAACTCCCCTCTGGGTATAAAACAGGCATTCTTTTCGGTCTATTTATCTTTCTCCTTGGCGGTTATGAGGGTTATCTCATGGCTGGTAGATTGAGCCACACGGTTGGGGCTGCAGATGGACAGGAAGGAATTTTCTTCATGGGCTGGGCCAAGGCATATGGGGACCTGAGAATTTTTCACTTCTTAGCCATTCACGCGCTACAGGTACTTTCTTTGGCAGGGTGGTATTTGTTCAGGACAAAGGCATTGTCCATGTGGATATTGGGAATCATTTACCTTGTTTTTTCTTCCGGAACCCTTTGGTTTGCTCTTCAAGGTCAAGGCTTCTTCAAGGCCTTCTAAAAAATTATTTTTCTCGCAGGTTATTATCACTCAGAATTTTGTGCTTATCTTTGACGGGCAAATAGGGTTACCTATAACCGATATTTGCTATGAACAGAAATTCAGATAAGTTCCTCTACGAAGCACTCACCTACGACGATGTGCTTCTCGTTCCAGGTTTTTCAGAAGTATTACCAAGGGACACTGACACCTCCACACAGCTTACTAAAAACATCCGACTGAACATTCCATTGGTTTCAGCTGCGATGGATACTGTGACAGAAGCAGAATTGGCTATCGCCATTGCTTTGGAGGGAGGCCTAGGGTTCATCCACAAAAACATGACCATCGAGCAGCAGGCTGCTCAGGTTCGCAAAGTGAAAAGATCACAAGCGGGGATGATTTTAGATCCAATTACTTTGCATATCAATGCCAAGGTTAAGGATGCTGAATCTATAATGAGAGAGTTCCACATTGGTGGAATTCCTGTGGTGGATGAAAATCGGGTATTGATGGGTATCATTACCAACAGAGATTTACGATTCATCAAGGATCAGAATAAGCCAATCAAGGAGATCATGACCACTGAGAACCTTGTGACAGCAAAATCAGGAGTATCTCTGGAAGAAGCCGAAGAGATCCTACAAGAGTACAAAATCGAGAAACTTCCAATCGTTGATGAAGATCATAAGCTTTCTGGTCTTATCACCTATAAGGATATTCTTAAAAGAAAAGACAAGCCACATGCTTGCAAAGACGAGTACGGCAGACTACGTGTTGGCGCGGCAGTCGGAGTAACGCAAGACATTGTTGAAAGAGTTGATGCTCTTGTCAATGCAGGTGTTGATGTGGTATCCATTGACACTGCTCATGGACACTCAAAGGGTGTGATTGAAACTTGTACCAAAATCAAAGAAGCTTTCCCAGACCTTGAGGTGATCGTTGGAAACATTGCCACTGCTGAAGCTGCTGTTGCACTTGCGGATGCTGGAGCGGATGCGGTTAAAGTTGGTGTTGGACCAGGTTCTATTTGTACTACCAGAATTATCGCTGGTGTGGGTGTTCCTCAATTATCTGCAGTATTCGAATGTGCTGAAGCTTTGAAAGGAAGAAATGTTCCAGTCATCGCTGATGGTGGTATCCGATATTCAGGGGACCTAGTAAAAGCAATCGCTGCAGGCGGTAGCTCTATCATGATTGGCTCCCTATTGGCAGGAACTGAAGAAGCTCCTGGAGAAATGATCATTTTCCAGGGAAGAAAATTCAAGTCGTACAGAGGAATGGGTTCTCTTGAAGCGATGGAGTCAGGATCTAAGGATCGTTACTTCCAGGACGCTGAAGACAATATCAAAAAGCTTGTTC
>CAZLUY010000718.1:0-2308 GCA_964562785.1 uncultured Limnohabitans sp.
CAGTAGAGCGATGGCATAACAACAGTAGGCCCACCAACTTAACCAGGGTGGAGGCAGCACCGTCACCGCCAGCTCAATGCCATCCTCGTTCCAGATTCCCGCTGAATTCGCGCCGATCACACGGAAGACATAATCACCCGGGGGCAGGCTGGTATAGGTGGCTGTATTTCGATTGCCGTTATCGATCCAGTCGGGATCGAAGCCTTCTAGTTTGTAGCGGTATTGGTGCTTATCTGGGTCAACGAAGTCTTTAAGAGAAAAAGAAAGTTTAACTAAATAGCTATTGTGCGTTAGCACGAGTTTATCGAGACCAGCCAAACTGTATGATGTTCGAGATTCAGTACCAAAGGTCTGCATGCTAGCGATAAAGATTGGTGACTCGGAGCTTTGCGCGATCACGTCATTTGGGTGGAAGGAGGTGTATCCATGGGGGCCGCCGAAATATATATTGCCCGATTTATCCATAAATGACGCGCCTGAGTTAAAATCGTCCCCTTGTAGTCCATGTGCTTTGCTAAAGCTGGCAATAAATTCTCCAGTCTTTCCGATTCGAACTATTCCATTCTGTGTTGTACACCATACTTCACCATCTGAATCTTCCTCTAGACCATTGATGGTGAGAAGAGAAGTGGAATCGAAACTCAGCAGCTCTTCACGTGGACTTTCGCCACTTTTTTTCATCCGTTCTTTCCAAATGAATAATCCAGAATCTTTTGTGCCAACTAGCAAATCCCCGTCGATATTCTCATGTATGGATGTAATGAACATCGTGACATCGTCGACTCCAAAAGTTATCTTCTTGGCTGCGAACTGATCTTTTATTTGATGGTATGCATGAATTTCCTTGGTGGATACGACAAGAACTGTCTTAGTATCCCTCTGAAGAACTTTAATTGCTGGTGTATCTGGCAAATAGTTTCTTACTTCTTGCCCATTTGGATTAACTCGAAAGACGCCTTTATTGTAGGTCGCTATCCAGACGAATCCTTTATCATCATGAAGAATAGAGGTCACTGCTAAATTAGTGTTAGCTGGCAACGGTGCGGGCGTGATTGTATCTTTTGTCGTGTCCCAGACATATACACCAAGCTTCCAGAGTCCAATCCAAACTTGCCCGTTTTTCTGTGATAAGGCCATTATTGGAAGTTCACCAATATCTTTGCCGACTGAAAATGTAACCTTTTGGTGCTCTTGGGAATTCTTTGCCTTGATGTATAGCCCTTCATAAGTGCCCACTAGCATCCTACCATCATCAAGTTCTGTAAATGAAAGGACATCGCTGATTGGAACTCTATCTTCTGAGGTAAAAGTGTGGAAAGCAGTGCGAGAAATGGTGTTGAGGCCGCTATATGTTCCAGCCCAAAGTATCTGCTCAGTAGAGTATAGAGTCAGTATATGATCGCTGAATAGTTGCGACGTGGTCTTATCATTCAGAACAGCTCTCTCGAAATTACTGTCCACATGAATCAACCCTTGATCAGTACCAATCCATATGAATCCTGAGTGAATGGCGATATTTGTAATGTTGCTGAACAGCGTATTGCCAAGTCGGAGCTTGTTAACAATAGAACGAGATTTTAGGTCGAATTCCTCTAGCGTATTTCGGGATGTAGTAAGATACATCCTTTGATTGGGTGCGCCATAGAAAGCAGTAATCTTTGAATTGGTTGGGGCGGAGTAAACATTTTCAGCCTGGCCCTGGCTATTCTTCAGAATGTAAATTCCAGATTCCATTCCCAGCAATAGATCCTTATTGCTAGTTAATGCAGCCCCAACGAAATAGTCAGGACCTCCGAGTTCTTGAATTCTATTGGATGCCTGGGTCATACGCTTGAGGTTGGAGTCTAGAAATGCAATTTCATCATTACTAATTAACAAAAAAATCTCACCATCGAGTTGAAGTACCCTGTTCACGTACTTGAAATCTTCAGATCCGACAAATGAGACACTTTCAAAGCTCGAGCTATCTCGATCCAATCTGTAGATTCCGCCACCGAATGTCGCTACGACAAGCTTACCGAGTGAGTCTTCAAAAATACCTCTGACATCGCTAACTGGGAGGTCTCCCATAGCGTCTCGAGCTCTAGAGAATGGGACCATATCAGCCCCGTCGAACATGAAAAGACCTTGTTGTGTCCCAATCCATAAAAAGCCATGACTGTCCTCAAAGACTGCCATTATTGTAGGGTTTGGGATCAAATTAGAGATTGAAGAAGCGAGAATCACTGGCTTGGAGCTGGCAAGAGCTTCGCAGCAAGCAACGACTAAGATTATTTGAAGAAACAGCTTAAAAGTGGGTCTGAATAGA
>CAZLUY010000719.1:0-9744 GCA_964562785.1 uncultured Limnohabitans sp.
TGGGCAAGCTCGGCTGATAATGAAGTTCATCTCTTCGAAAAATCTTCCAGGCTTTTGGCTAAGGTTAAGATTTCAGGGGGAGGTAGGTGCAATGTTACCCATCGTCCCCTATCTATTTCAGAGCTTGTTAAAAACTATCCGAGAGGAGAAAAATTTCTGAAAAAGATATTTCCAAAATTCTCCTCAAAAGAGGTGATGGATTGGTTTGAAAAGAGGGGAGCTACTTTGAAAATTGAGGATGATGGACGTGTTTTTCCAATTTCAGATGACTCCCAGACCATAATCGATGTATTGCTCAAAGAGTCCAACAAGTTGGGAGTAATCATTCATAAACGGGCAGGAGTATCGTCCATAGAAAGTATTGAGGAGGGGTATAAGCTGATATTAGATGATCGGGTGGAGTTAGTTGATAAATTAATAGTATGTGCTGGTGGACATCCCAACAAGAGAGGCTTTGAATTTTTGAAAAATACCGAACATGAAATCGTGAAGCCTATACCTTCGCTTTTCACTTTTAACACTCCGATGAAACCTATAAGGGAGCTGATGGGTGTTTCCTTCCCAAAAGGAGAGGTCAAGCTGGCAGGATCTAAGTTGAGCTATGAAGGTCCGATTTTAGTTACGCACTGGGGATTAAGTGGACCTGCCGTTCTTAAGTTGTCTGCCTTTGGCGCCAAATGGCTTTACGATAAAGAGTATAGAGCGGAGGCCCTAATCAACTGGAATGCTGAATTACAGGAAGAAGACTACCGGAGACATTTAAATGATTTTAAGGCTAAGCACCCTAAAAAGAGCCTCTTGAAAAACACGCTTTTTGATATTCCCAATAGGTTCTGGGTTCACCTCTGTGAGAAGTCCGGAATTGAGAGCAGTCAATTGTGCCATGAGCTTTCAAAAAAACAGTTGAATCGTCTCGTACAGAATCTTTTTTGTTATATTTTGCCTATCCACGGGAAGACGACTTTCAAGGAAGAGTTTGTCACCTCAGGCGGAGTAGCCTTAAATGGAGTCGACCCGGGAACAATGGAAAGCAAATATCATCCAAATCTGTTTTTTGCTGGAGAAGTGTTGGATATCGACGGGATTACCGGTGGCTTTAATTTTCAGTCAGCGTGGTCTACTGGATATTTAGCTGGTGTTTCAGCGAGGAAAGCTTAATAATTTTTAGTTGAAAATGGTGAATCATTATCCTGATTTAGCTCAGAAGATTGCTGACATGGCCGAAGGAGATAAGGACTTTAGGGAACAGCTAACTCAAGCCATCTATGAAGGTATAAAGGAGCTGAAAGAGAAGTACAAAGAAGGTCAGGAGAACGCTGATTTAAAGATTATTCAAGAAATCAGACATAAAATCAAGCCCACCTTAATACTTTTCGGTTTTGAAGATCTAATTGAATTTATGGATGAAGGAAAAGCAATTCTATCTGAATCTGGATTTGGATCGAAATTCGATGATCATACTGACGAGATTCAAACGAAACTCAATCAAGCTCTGAGTCAATTGGAGTCCTTGAAATAGGAAAAGCCCATCATTTTCAGAGACATTTTTTAAGTTTGCGGTTCAATGCCCGTAATTAACTCTACATATTCAAGGCCACCATTTTGTCTTATTAATGGCCATTTTGAAACCATTGTTCCAAGTCTTTTCCGTAAGGTGGAAAATGTACATTATTCCAGAGAAAAGATAGATACACCGGATGGAGATTTTCTAAATCTGGATTGGGCCAAAGTTGGAAGTAGAGAACTCTTGATTGTTTCCCATGGCCTTGAAGGAGATTCAGAAAGGCATTATGTCCGTGGTTTGGTTAAACTGTTTAATTCACATGGAATTGATGCGCTGGTTTGGAATAACAGAACCTGTGGGGGTGAAATGAATCTTCAGCCCATAATGTATCATCATGGGGCCAGCTATGATTTAGAGACTACCGTACACCATGCCCTCAAATCTAATGAATATGAAAAGGTCTATTTGGTCGGGATAAGCATGGGAGGAGCTCAGACTTTAAAATACCTTGGACAACATCAAGCAGACCTTCCTCAAGCAATCAAAAAAGCTGCTGTCTATTCCACTCCATGTAATTTGCCAAGCAGTGCTGCGACCTTGAAAGAAAGGAGGAACATTTTCTATAAGAAGAGATTTCTAGGTAAGCTCAAAAAGAAGATGAGGGCTAAAGCCGAGCAATATCCCGATTTAATTGATCTGGACTTGTTGGAGAGAGTTAATGATTTTGACCAATTCGATACTTACTTCACTGCCAAATTACATGGATTTAAAGACTCTGAAGACTTCTATCGTTCAGTGTCTCCTGATCAATGGATGGGTGATATTAGTATCCCTACTTTGGTTCTCAATGCTATTAACGACCCTCTTTTAGGACCTGAGTGTTATCCTCAAGATCTAGCGGAGAAGAAAGATGAGATTTTTCTGGAGATGCCCAAAAGAGGAGGGCATACAGGATTCGTTTTATCAGGCGAGGAGTTCACGTGGGCAGAATACCGAATAAGGGACTTTCTTCTTCAAGAAGACCACTTTTAAATCCACTGCACTACCAGGTCCACCATTCGGCTCTTATCCCAAAGTAATGTCCCCATTGCTGAGGACCCACCAATTCTAAATATGGACTGTACTGATTTTCGGCAGCGAATTCATTGAACCTGGCCAAGGAGAAAATAAAGCGTATGTGAGGTCTCGACCAGACGGACCTTTCCCCTCGAAGTGCTACGGTAGGCACCAGAGATAATTTGCCCATTCTGTACCAGTCTTGTTCACCGTCTTGCCTTTGGGAATAACTTAACTCTGTCTGGAAATGGAAAAAGTCACTCACATAGAAATAGAACTTCGATCCAAACGACAAGTCTTGTTTGAAGTTGAAAACCTCTCTTCCCAGGTATGTGCTTGCCAGACCTTTAGTTTTTGCTGCACCCTGACTACGATTATATATTCCATAGGCATTGATGCTAAACTTATTGGAGAAGTTAAGTAGGACATGATTTACAATGTGCCATGAGTAGGCATCATCGAAACTGTAATCGGTTGTATCTACCGCACCGAAAGTCTGCCATGTTCTGGTGGAACCACCATCACCTCCATTCGCTATTCCTGTCCCATATCTTACCGCAAGCTGATTGAATGACCCAGGAAGGAATCCCTTCAGGTTTTCTTTGACATATTTTGCCCCTATGACGAAGCCGTCATCACTAGGGAAGGAGAGAAGAACATTGTCTGTACTGTCTTGAGGGATGTCCGTAGGATTACCAAGTCTATGATACTCTCCTAGAAAAGTCACCAATTGATCTGGACCCGGTCTTACATCATGTTCAAGCATATAGGCTATCCGTCTTCTAATCTCCAGACTTTGGGTTCCTGATTTAATATTTAGAAAGAAGTATGGAGGAACAGTCTGTGTCGTATCCGTATCTGCGATAAAATTCACATTAAACCTGGTGCCCTTATACTCCACACCGAAGCCCTGACCTGAATGATCATTGAAGTAGAAATAATCGGCCATATGGACATCAAAACCTCTATAAAGGCGAGCGCCAGCCCAAATATTCAAGTCTTTTGTGAATATATTTTTTGCTTCAGCAAACATCTCAGGTAGGCCTACTGTAAGTCCATTTGCACTACTGGTATTACTTGTACCAAAGAAAGAACCATCACCTGAAAAGACACTTCCACGAAACATCACATTTATTTCTGTAGAGTCATGCTGCATGGAATGTGGAGTCATTTGAAACGCCATGCCCAACTCTAGGTAATCTTGCTCTTCAAATCGGCCACCGATACTTCCCATATTATTGAGATTTAGTCTTCGTCCGTCAATACCTGTTTCTCCACCTGTCCAGCTAACTCCAATCCGCCCATATGACCCAAAACCCACCTTCATCCAACTAGGAGTTTTGGCATACTGATACATGATTGAGGATTGGGCCTTTGAAATACCAGGCAAACACAGGATGATAAGAAGACAAGAAAAAATGGAAAGTCTCTTCACAAAAAAGATGTTGGGTTCCTACTCAATATATTTAATTGAGAGGATAATCCTGCAGATACTTCAAGAAAACCTTTTAATAGCCATATCGGCTACAGTTCCACCTATTGACAAACTACTCGTGGCAGCAGGAGAAGGAGCGTTTAAGACATTGATAGCAAAAGAGTTTTCTTCAATGGCAAAGTCATCCAATAGGCCACCAGTTTTATCACAGGCCTGAGCACGAACTCCGCTTCCACCATCTACTAAATCTGATTCTTGGACTTCAGGTATCAATTCTTGTAGTGCCTTGGTAAAGGCAGACTTAGAAAAGGAGCGGTACAATTCGCCGAAACCTGTTTGCCAGTATTTTGCAGCCACTTTTTGAAAGCCAGGCCAAGCAAGAGTTTCTGTAAGCTCTCCAAAATCTATTTGAGATTTTTTATAACCTTCACGCTTAAAGGCAAGAACAGCATTTGGGCCTGCTTCCACACCGCCTTTCTTCATTCTCGTAAAGTGAACACCAAGGAAGGGGAAGTTTGGGTCAGGAACAGGATATATAAGATTTTTTACCAGATACTCTTTTTCCTTCTTCAGTTTATAATATTCACCCCTGAAAGGAATGATTTTTACCTGAGGAGCTTCCCCACTAGTCATTTGAGCAATCTTGTCCGAATAAAGACCTGCACAGTTGACTACCAATTTGGCCTCAATAGTTTTCGATGAAGTTACAATTGATGATTTAGATCCTTCAGAATTGATTTTGAGTACCTTATGATTGTAAAGAATAGTCCCTCCAGCCTGAATGAATTTTCGTCCATAGGCCAAAGCCACTTGATAATAATCCACAATTCCTGTCTGAGGAACATGAATGGCAGCTACTCCATTGCAATGAGGTTCATATTCTTTTAATTCTTCCAGACTAATCTCCCGTGTTCCTTCCAAACCGTTTTCAAGACCACGAACTCTAAGGTTCTCCAACAATGGCTTTTGTTCTTCTCTTGTTGCCACAACCACCTTACCAGTCAGTTCAAATGGGATGGATTCTTTCTCACAGAACTCAACAAGCTCCTTGTACCCTCGAATGCAATTTTCGGCTTTTAAGGAACCTGGCTTATAATAAAGACCCGAATGAATGACACCACTGTTGTTTCCAGTCTGATGTCTGGCCAGTTCAGACTCTTTTTCAAGTACCACAACCTTCAGTTCCGGGGATTTACGGGAGATTTTTAATGCTGTTGCAAGCCCAACAATTCCTCCTCCAATTATTGCAATGTCGTAAGTCATTCGATAGAATTTCATGCAAATATAAACCCGCAGTCAGCAAATCCTCGAAGATATTTAAGGCCTTTTAAGATGATAGCAAGAACTTTTAGTAGAGCAGACCCATAAACAATCAATATTCATTTACTTTTGCTCCTTCACTTTAGAATGGGATCTGATTTAATGAACCGGATTTATCTTTTACTTTTTTGTCTGATTCTGTTGAACCCAGTCTTTGGTCAGCGAATCATCAAAGGTAAGGTCACAGATGCTGAAACCGGAGACCCTATTCCCTTCGCCTCAGTTTTGCTTAAAGGAACTACTGTAGGCATGTCCACCGATTTTGAAGGGAACTACATAATCCAGACAAACGCCGCCTCAGACAGCCTGCAGGTAACTTATCTAGGCTATATAACCCAGGTGAAGCCCGTTACCCAAGAATTTGAACAGGTTGTTAATTTTCAATTGAGACCTTCTGATTTTGAAATGGAGGCCTTCGTTTTTGAAGCTGGTGAAAACCCTGCATTTGAAATAATAAGGAGGGCAGTTGCCAAAAGGAAGGAGTTCGATAGGCGTAGTCTAGAGGCTTTTGAAACCAAGAACTATACAAAGATTGAAATAGATATTGATCAAGTTTCGGAGTCATTTACGAAAAGGAAAGCTGTTCAAAAAGTAACGAATGTATTGGATTCGATTAAGCAATTGACCAATGACGAAGGGGAGAAGATCCTTCCCATATTTTTCTCTGAGACACTTTCAAAATTCTACTATCGAAGCAACCCAGAACTAAGAAAAGAGATAGTAGAAAAATCGAGAGTTACCGGGGTGGGAATTACTGACGGATCTACGACTAGTCAGATCACAGGCTCAGCTTTTCAGCAATATAATTTTTATCGAAACTGGGTCACTATTGTTGAAAAGGAATTCATTTCGCCGATTGCAGAAGGTTGGAAAGGCTTCTATGATTATGACCTTTTGGACTCGGTATACATCGAGGGTGACTCGGCTTACATGCTTCAGGTGTATCCTAGGCGTGAACAGGATTTGGCATTTGAAGGGACAATTTGGATCAATAAGGAAACCTATGCCCTAAAGCAGGTCGATCTTACCGTCCCCAAAGAAGCTAACTTGAACTTTATTCAAAGAATCAAAATACAGCAGGTTCTACAACCGACAGTTTCTGGTCCATTGATTCCAAGCAAAACGAGGGTGCAAATCAAAATCGGGCAGGTTACTCCTAATACCGCAGGCCTACTGGCAAAGTTCTATTCATCGGCCGATAGTATAAAGCTTAATGATCCTCAACCGACTTCATTCTTTAATCAGTCGGTGGTGTTGAAACCTGATTACAACACCGGGGATGATTCCTTTTGGGCAAGGAATCGACAAGACCCTTTGACCACTGAAGATCTTGCTGTTCTACAGATGGTTGATACTCTCAGAAAGATTCCTGTGATTCGATTCTATTCAGAGGGTTTAAAGTTCTTTGCTTCAGGTTATTTGCCTGTCGGAAAGGTAGATATAGGGCCCTGGCCGGGGTTCTTCAACTTTAACGACGTAGAAGGAGTAAGGCTAGGCGCAGGTTTTAGAACCAATCTTAAATTCAGCAATAAATGGTTGCTGCAAGCATACGCAGCCTATGGTTTTGAGGATCAAAGGTTGAAATTCACAGGCTCTGCGACTAGAATTCTAGATCGAAATCGCTGGACTACTTTATCCCTGACTGCCCAGAGAGAGATCGATCAGGTGGGCTTGGAGATAGAAAGCCTGGAGGGGAACAGTATCTTCCTTGCAGCTAGTAGATTTGGAACCCTTAGACGTCCCTATTTGTCCACGAATTATCGTCTGGAATTTAGGCGAGAATTCTTCAAAGGTTTTCTTATTTCAGCAGGATTGAGGAGTAATCAGTTTGATCCTCTCTACAATTTCTACTATCTGGAAGAAGGTACAGGTGAGTTCAAAAGTGACTTTAGGACCACCGAAGCCAAATTTGGAGTTCGTTACGGTCGTGATGAGATTATAATTATCAACGATAATGAACGAGTTTCCCTGGGGCCCTCAAGATGGCCAATTTTTGAAGTGAATTACACCAAAGGTTTTGATTGGCTCAATGGGGAAATAGACTATTCAAAATTGAATCTCTATGTCTATCAGCGATTGAATATGGGCTTGTTTGGAGTATCCAGATATGAGGCTGACTTTGGGAAAATCTTTGGAGAAGTACCATATCCAGTGCTTAAAAACCATTTGGGAAATGAAACTCTTTTCTATACCGATGCTGCCTTCAATACCATGAATTTTAACGAATTCGCATCTGATCAATACTTCAGTGTTCGCTATAGACATTTCTTCGAGGGGCTCCTCTTAAACAAGATTCCATTGATTAAAAAATTGAAATGGCGTGCTGTTGCCAATGCCAATGTCTTGTTTGGTTCGGTTCGTGATGAAAACATTGCCAATGCACCAACTGAAGATCCTGAAGGTAACCCATTAGAAACTTTTGGAAGATTGGATACCAATGTTCCTTTTGTGGAATTGGGCTATGGAATTGAGAACATCTTCAAGTTTTTCAGGGTTGACTTTTTCCATCGTATGACCTATTTGGATAATCCTGAAGTAAAGCCTTTTGCTGTTAGGATAAGCGCTCAGATTATTCTCTAACCTTTTTTCATTGTATGAATATTAAAAGGCTATTGGCTTTACCAATTTTCATTGGATTCTTCTCTTGTCAAAATCAGGTTGTAGAAGACTCTGTAAATGATGGTATTGAAATTATCACTGTGGATCTTTCCAAGGCAACGGATGGAAAGCTTTCAGATTTTGTAGAAGGAGAAATAGAGTACATCTGGCTATCTGATGAAAATGAAGCTGGCCAGGTTGGAGGGTTTAATCAGAAGATTTTTTTCCACCAAAATCGGATTTTTGTATTAGATGTATTTGGGTGTAAATGCATTAAGATTTTTAATCGTGACGGAGAATATCTAACTGAAATCAGTCGGTATGGTGAGGGTCCTGGAGAATATCTTGAATTTGATGATGCGATTATCCATGATGAGGAATTAATCCTATTTGGAGTTTTTCCTCATAAAATCATGTGGTTTACTCTAGAAGGGGAATTCTTGAGAGAGAAAAAATTGGATGAATACTTAGGTGCCGGAAGGTTTGATGCCATCAATGAGCAATACTTATTTGATTTTCCATTTTCTAAAGAGCCAGGAAAACACCAACTAAAATTGATTAGTGAAGATTTTCAGGACACGACCTCGTTCTTTCCTTATGATGAAAAGAGGTATTATGGAAATAGTGGGTCAAGAGAAAATTTCAGAAAGAATAATCTGGAAGTTTTTTATTCGAGACCATACTCTGACACGATTTACCAGATTGGCAAAGAGGGCCCGAGGCCACGGTTTGTTTTTGATTTTGGTGAATATGGCCAGCAAACTGATGTACTTAAAGCTAATTCGCAAAACATGGGACAGGTGGAGTTTCTGGACTTTCTAAACAAGGAGGCTGGGCTTTCATTCATTCCTTTTAGCTGGTTTGTCACTAATTCAAATCTTTATGCAAGGTTTTCTTCTAGAGGGAAATTGATTCATGTCAGGTATGATCGGCTCCGTGGTGAAGTTTTCGTAGCAGATGGGCTGATTGAGGATGATATCCACTCAGGATATAATACCTATGGCTTCATTCATCAATTTGAGGATTACAAGTATGGTATCCAGCTCCCAGGAAAATCTCTTTATGAAATCTTGGAGACCAAAAAGAGCGAATTGAATAACTCTGAGTATCTGGAATATGTGAACGGTAAGGGTAAGGCATTAGGAGAAGTCGCTGCTGAAGCCAGAAACTCGGAAAACCCAGTATTATTGATTTATACCTTAAAGAATTAAGTTAAACGCCATAATACGGCCTTTTATATTTTTCCTTTGTCAATGGGATATGCATATTTGCAGTCGAACCAAATTTGCCTGTTTGTAAAGGCGCAAAAAAGACAAAAAATATGTCAGAAATGATCAAAATCACACTTCCTGATGGAGCTGTGAAAGAAGTAGAAAAAGGAACTTCTAGTCTACAGATTGCTACTGGTATCAGCGAGGGTTTAGCTAGAAATGTTCTTGGTGCAAAAGTAAACGGTGAGGTCTGGGATGCCACCCGACCAATTAATGAGGATGCCAGCCTGCAGTTGCTTACCTGGAGAGATGATGAAGGGAAAAATACCTTTTGGCACTCTTCTGCTCACCTTATGGCTGAGGCTCTAGAGGAGCTTTACCCTGGAATCAAATTCGGGATTGGACCACCTATCGAAACAGGCTTTTATTATGATGTCGATTTTGGCGACCACACCTTGGAAGGAAATGAGCTGGAGAAAAGGGAGGCCAAAATGGTTGAATTGGCTCGACAGAAAAATTAATATGTTAGGAAGGAAGTTTCCAAAGCAGATGCTGTTGCCTATTTCGAAGATAAGGGGGATGAATATAAACTAGATCTTCTGGAAGGACTTGAGGATGGT
>CAZLUY010000720.1:0-1725 GCA_964562785.1 uncultured Limnohabitans sp.
CACCTACATTTCCTCCCTCAATCATACCTTCTTTTGCCTCTTCAATTGTTGCCATTGCTTCCTCAGGACTGATATGCATTCCACGAATATCATTTAGATAGCCGTCGTTGGTTTCACCCACCACAGCATTCACAGATTGTACATTTTGATTTCCCTCTTGATTCAGGCTGTATTTGACCGCGCCTTCAATTCCTGCTGCCACTGATAAGGTATTGGTTAGGATAATTGGACTTTCGATGTTTCCAAGTTCCATCACCTGCGTAGTACCAGCGAGCTTTCCGAAGCCATTTCCTACAAATACTGCCGCTGGTACTTTTTCCTGGAATATGTTGCCACCATGAGGAAGAATCGCTGTGACCCCTGTGCGGATATTGTCACCTTGAATCTTTGTGAATTGACCAACCTTAAGGCCATTGACATCTGTGATTGCGTTTAGCTCACCCGTAGGAAGAACTCCGAAATTAACTCCTAATTCACGTGGTCTTTCTTGTCCAAAAGTTGTCATGGTTATCATTAAAAGTGAGAAGAAGAGTATGAGGGGAGAAGCAGCTTTCATTATTGGAATTGAGTTCGGATTGAAAATATGATTTTTTTCAGCAAGGGCATGAAAGTCGATTTTTAAATAGCTGTGATGACGCTTTTTTTTATCTTCACTCACTTAATGTGATTGCTTAATTCTATGCTCAAGAAAGAACGTTACAAAGCCTTTATCGACCATTTTTCAGAGAATATGCCAGTGGCTGAAACTGAGCTCCGTTATGAGGATCCCTTTCAGCTTTTAGTGGCAGTAGTGCTTTCTGCACAGTGTACAGATAAGCGGGTGAATATTGTGACTGAGGCTCTTTTCCGAGACTTTCCGACTCCTGAGCATCTTGCACATTCACATTTCGATGAATTATTTCCTTACATCCGATCTATTTCCTATCCGAATAACAAGACTAAGCATCTCTTGGGACTTGGAAAAATGCTGGTAGAAGATTTCAATAGTGAGATTCCTTCAACAGTTGAGGAACTGGTCAAGCTTCCAGGCGTTGGTCGAAAGACTGCTAATGTGATCACATCCGTCGTTTGGAACCAGCCTAATATGGCTGTGGATACTCATGTTTTTAGGGTATCCAAAAGATTGGGCTTAGTTACTCAAACCGCCAAAACTCCTTTGGAAGTGGAGAAGCAGCTTATTCGCCATATTCCTGAGCAATACGTTCATGTGGCTCATCACTGGTTAATCCTTCATGGTCGGTATACTTGCTTAGCCAGAACCCCAAAGTGTGATGAATGTCAGATCACTCACTTTTGCAGGTACTTTGAAAAGGTGAACAAGGCTAAGGCAGTAAAAACAAGCTCTGAATAATGTGTGGAATTCACCTGATCTGGGGAAAGGGAGCAAATGAAGAGAATATAGATTCTCTGATTGAGGCTTCGGTGCATCGCGGACCGGAACATAAGGCAAGCCTTTCTCCCTGGCCAGAATTATGGATTGGAGTTAACCGACTTCGTATTTCTGACCCACGTCCACAAGCTGACCAACCGATATGGTCACCGGATGGAAATTCCTTTTTGATCTGGAATGGTGAAATCTATAATCACAAAGAGTTGAGATCCCTGCTAAAGACCATGGGGCAGGATTTTGAGACGGAATCGGACTCTGAAGTTTTACTGCATTGGTTGCGCTCATTTGGAGAGAAAGGAATGGATAAGCTCAAGGGAATGTTCTCTTTGATTTTG
>CAZLUY010000721.1:0-6987 GCA_964562785.1 uncultured Limnohabitans sp.
GATCTCCTAAAGAAAATAAGAGCCTGCACTATCTGTAAACCATTTCTCAAGGATGGGGTCAGACCTGTTCTCAAAGCAAGACCAGATGCACGGATTGCTGTGATTGGTCAGGCACCAGGTAGTAAAGTTCACAAAACCGGTATTCCATGGGATGATCCTAGTGGAATTAGACTTCGGGAGTGGCTGAACGTTAGTCCGGAGAATTTCTATGATGAAAACATCTTTGCCATAGTTCCCATGGGGTTTTGCTATCCTGGTAAAGGAAAGTCAGGTGACCTACCTCCAAGACCTGAATGTGCCCCTAAATGGCATCAACCAGTATTTGAACATCTTGAAAAGATTGAACTCACCCTTCTGATAGGCTCATATGCCCAGAACTATTATTTAGAAAATAGGGCTAAAAGAACGCTTACTGAGACTGTAAAAGAATTCGATACCTACCTCCCAAAATACCTGCCATTGCCACACCCGTCCCCTAGAAACAATCTTTGGCTTAGAAAGAATCCATGGTTTGAAGACCAGGTTATCCCCATTCTTAGGTCAAGAGTCCAGGAGCTCCTGCAGGTTAAGGATTAGCATCCATTACTCTTCTGCGCCCTCTTCCTCGGGAAAGAAATATTTTTCATAGAAGGAGAGCATCCTCTCCCATTGATCAAAATAATCACTCTCTATACTAGCCCATCCGGCACCATGCCCACCCCGCATATAATTTACCCAAGTCACATCCTTGCCTAATCTTCGCATTGCATAGTAGAGCTCTCGGGTATTTGTTCCTGGGACATTCCAATCTCCTTCCCCTGTAAGAAGCAAATGAGGTGTTGTGATTCTGTCAGCATATAGCACTGCCGTGGTTTGGAAGTATTTCAGCGGCTCATCCCAAAACTGTCCACCAATTCGATCCTGGCCTACTTCAGCAGCTGCATAGTTTCTTGTACCAATTTTTGGGCTATCACCAAGGAAACTGATGATGTTGACCTTTCCTGAAATGTTAATCGCAGCAGCGAAGCGATCGGTCTGAGTAATCAAAAGAGAAGTAGCATAACCGCCATAGCTTGTTCCATGGATACCAACTTTGTCATTATCTACCTTACCTTCTTCTACCAGCTTATTTATAGCACCAGTGACTCCTTTCATCCAGGCTTCACCTGGATATCCTTCCTCAAGATCAACAGATGGCCTTAATCCAAAATACCCTTGGTTTGCGATCAAATTCATTGAAGATCTGTAGCCATTGTTGAAGAAAGTCTCATAGACTTCAAGTACTAATGGGTACTTTTTCTCAGGGTCATAATCAACTGGATAATAAAGAATTCCATTAAGCTCCTTACCATCTACATCACGGTAGCTGATCAACTCAGATTTTGTCCACTTCTTGTCAGTAACCCATGGGTTCAAATCCGTAAGCTGTTTAGGGCTGTTGAAATCAAGAGTGTTTGAGTAAACATTCGCAGGATAATCCCCATCAGATAAGCTATAAACCAGCTTATCCGAATTTTCTGCAAATCTCCAGGTTGAATATAAATCCGAGCTGGTCATTACATCTTCCCAATTACCTTCGGTTATGTTATATCGCTGAACTCCTCTATCCCATTCCTTCTTGGCTGAATAGCTTGCATATAGATAATTTCCATCCTCAGACCATTTCACAAAATTCCTTGTTGGGGCAGATTCACGTTCCTCTTTTGCCGGTAATTCATAGATCATCTGGAGATTATCTCCATTGCTATCAATGGTCCACCAGCCCTTCTCAGAAGAAAGCAACAATTTCTCACCTGAAGGATGAATCGATGTTATTGAAAACTTCACCGGCTTTTCTTTATCCTCATCCTCAAAGGCTTTGTCCTTGGTCAGGTTTAAAGGTTCTGAAGAGAAGTTTTGAATGGAGCTCAACATCACATTTCCAGAGTCAATCCAGGCATAATTAAGCCCAGATTTGTCCCAGGTATAATTCCTTCTCTTTTCATTGCGCTCATAGATAAATCTGGCAGAATCAGCATTCTCCACATCTAAAAAGCCAACCTGGTATTCAGTTCCGTCATTCCTTGTATAGGATGTTTTCATTCTGAAAACTTCATTGAATCTCAAATACTGCCCATCCTCAGAAAACTCAATTCCAGAATAAGCAGATGCAGGAAGCATATCTGAAACCTTACCGGATTTAATATCTATGGAAACTACTACCGCATGGGAACTTCTAACTCCAATTTTATCCCACTTTAGATAATCCTCGCTGCCATCATATACCACAATAGGACCTTCAGTTGCTTCTTTATATTCCTCCATTGCCGTTTCAAACCAGCCCTCTTTTCTAATGCCTACGATCAAAGATTTACCATCAGGTGAAGGAGTAATTCCAAGCTCATCCGTTAGGATTCTTTCATCATTAACTTTTGGGTAACTGACCTTCCCTTTTTTGGCATCAAAGGCTCCCAAAACCAGCTTATCATCTTTTTGCTCAAAGAAATAGAGTGTAGTTCCATCCTTGGACCAAGTCAAATCAGTCACTCTAGCCATCTCTTCAAACAAATTCTTTTGCTCACCACTTTGAGTATCAATAACCACGGGTGAACCTTGCCGAATATTCAAATAGCTGGGGTCTCTAAAGCGAAAATGATCGGTTCCAAACCGCGCTTTGCCATCACTAATTATTCCAGCGAGCCAAACTCCATCAGGACTCAACACTTGACTATTGAGTGATTTCACACGGAGAATATCCTCAACCGTGAATTCAGATTTTTGGGCAAAAGTAGATGCAACTAAAAAGAAAAAGACGGGGATTAGGAGCTTTATATTTTTCATGGCTTCATTTTAAGAAGGCTTAAAATAAGCCTAATCAATGATTATCCTAAATAGATTCTGATGAAGTACCCTAAAAGCAATTTTTATTTCGTTTCCAATTAAACCCAATTGAAGATCGCAAGTCTAAAATGAAATTGGGTTCACCCTTTAACCCTAAAACTAAACCAGCTATTTATGAGAAAAGAAACGATCAGTATTCTCTCAACGATCCTATTTTTTGCTTTTGCATGTTCAAATGAAGAAGACATCGCCCAGATTCCAATTCAACTTGAATTAGAATCAGATTTATCAGCACTTAATCTTCCTAACACCCCATTTGATTATGAAAACATTGCTTTACCTGATCATTTCAGAATTAATTCTTTTGCACCTAATGAGCAATTTCAAAGAGCTGCTATAGAATTGGATAATACTCCAGCAAACAACCCTGTAACCAATGAGGGTGCTACATTAGGTAGAGTCTTATTTTATGATCAAAAGCTAAGCGCTAATGGCAGTGTTTCCTGTGCTTCTTGTCATAAGCAGGAATTAGGCTTCTCTGATGACGAAGTGTTGAGTGAAGGATTTGATGGCGGTTCCACAAGAAGACATTCTATGGGATTAACGAACGCACGATTCTACAGCAGTGGAAAATTCTTTTGGGATGAGCGAGCCAACACGCTTGAAGAGCAAGTATTGATGCCTTTTCAGGATCCTATTGAAATGGGATTAAGCCTGGATGAGCTGGAGGCTATCGTTAGCCAGCAAAGCTATTATCCGGTTCTATTCGAGGAAGCATTTGGTGATCCTATAATCAGTTCGGACAAAATTGCTCAGGCTCTCGCTCAGTTTGTACGGTCTATGGTAAGCACCAATTCAAGATATGATCAGGCCAGAGCAGAAGTCAATTCTCCTATTGCAGATTTTCCTTCCTTCACAGCCGAGGAAAACTTGGGTAAGAGTCTATTCCTAAGGCCTAGGAACCTTGGTAATGGCAATCGGCCTAATTGCGCCAGTTGCCACGTTAGCGAGGCATTTGTCGCACCAATACCAAACAACGGTCCGGCCATGGCCACGAATGCAACCATTAATGGCCTCGATATGGAATCTACGGATGATTTAGGCGTTTTTGAAAGTAGCAACAACCCCATGGATATTGGGAAGTTTAAGGTTCCCTCATTAAGGAATATTGGTGTGACCGCACCATACATGCATGATGGCAGGTTTGCATCTCTGGAAGAAGTTGTGGATTTCTATAGTGAAGGAATTCGCAGCCATAGAAACCTAAGGCCACCTTTACTTGATCAGGACGGTCAAGCAGTTCAATTTGATTTCACGGATCGGGAAAAAGATGCATTGGTTGCATTTCTTCATACGCTTACTGATGATTCCATGCTGCAGGATGAAAAGTTCAGTAACCCTTTTAGAGAATAAGAAATTTAGCTAGACTTGATGCCCTAAATTCTTATTGAGCATCAATACATGTCTGAGCAACCAAAAACTATAGCTGATCTCACGAGAGAAGACTTCAATAGATTGTTCCCAGTTGAGCTTGTAGATCATAAACCCGAATGGAAGACTATTTTCCAAAAAGAAAAGCAGCTAATTGAGGAAAGTATTGATTCAAAATACAATAGCAGGATCGAACATTTTGGAAGCACATCGATCAGAGGAATAAAGGCCAAACCCTACATCGATTTAATCATTGAAGTTCCATCGGAGTAATTATTTGATGACACTTTAATAGATCAATTTCAAATCATAGATTATCAGTACTTTAAAGTTCCAAAAAGAGATGCGATAGAAGCCTATATGTCCTTTGGAAAAGGATATAATCTTGCTGGTCCTAAGGAGCAAATCTATCATATCCATATGTGTCCAAAAGACAATTGGATGTGGAAGCAAATTGACTTTAGAGATTATCTAAATACTCACCCGAAAAGAGCCAAACAATACGAGGTCTTAAAGCTTGATCTGGCCCAAAAGAATCGACATGATCGAGGTGCTTATGTATTGGGAAAAACCGACTTTGTGAAAGAAACCCTAGAGCTAATTGCTAAAAGAAGTTAGAGCATTGGAAATGGTCTGGGTATTTGGCTGAATAGCGTTTATTTGTGAAATAACCCCAAAGCACCACAACCCATGAAGATTTTATGGTCCCTTTGCCTTTGCATTTTATCCGTTTCCAGCCTATCAGCTCAAGAAGGTGAGCATATATATTTAGGAACAAGCCATCAGCTTTATTCTGAGGTTTTGGGAGAAAACCGGGAATATTGGATAAGCCTCCCGGAGTCTTATGACGACGCAAATTCTGAATACAAAAGATACCCTGTCCTGGTAGTACTTGACGGTAGAGCTCATTTCAAATCAGTAACAGGAACGGTTAATTACTTGAGTTCAGGTTATAATGGAAACCTGCAGATTCCAGAAATGATCGTTGTTGCCATCCGAAACGTAAATCGTAGAAGAGATTTCACTCCTGATAAAATTGTCACCACCAGAGCCAATGATTCCGGTGGAGGGAAAAGATTTCTTTCATTTTTGGAAGAGGAATTGCTTCCGGACATTGATACCAAATTTAGAACCCAGCCTTATCGAATTCTCTTTGGTCACTCGCTTGGTGGGCTAATTGCCATCCATGCTTATATGACCGAATCTACCTCCTTTTCATCATTTATAGCTGCGGATCCAAGCTTTGGAACATGGGATCCAGAGGTTATGGATGGAAAGCTGGATACAATTAGTTCTAAATCATTTGATCGGTTCTTGTATATCGCTACAGCTAATTGGGGGAAAAGAAATATTAGAAATAGAGATCGACATGTGAGATTCTATGAATCTCTAAATAGTCTTTCTGAAGGTGAACTTAGATCCAAACTAGAATACTTCGAAGATGAAAATCATGGTTCTATCCCACCCCAGGCCTTTTATGAAGGAATTACCTCCATTTTTGATGGCTACGGTATTTACTATAGAGATATAGAAAGTGCAGAGCAGCTAAAGATACACTTTCAAGGCCTTTCCGAACGTTTGTCCTTCTCCTTCTACCCTCCTGAAGATTTGGTTAACCGGGTTGCTTATATGATGCTGAGAAACGAAGGACAAAGGGATGAAGCAATTGAACTATTTGAACTAAACACCGCAAATTATCCCGGCTCATACAATGCTTTTGATAGTCTTGGAGAGGCCTATGAGCGGATCGGTGATAAGGACAAAGCCATTGTCAATTACAAAAAATCATTAGAACTAAACCCTGATAACGAGCATGCTCGCAATAAAATTGATACGCTCAGTATTGATTAATGCTTGACCAAAGTCTTTCTACTTTTTGAGTCGATCCATGGCCATGGCCGCTTTAAGCTTCAATTTATCCATAGTGCTTATCTCTGACATTAGCTCAGACATTTTTTCCTTTACCTTCTCAATAGCCTTATTGGGTCTTATCATCACTTTAAACTCTGTAATTTTTCCCTCGCCGTCCCAGGAAATAATATCCACTCCATTGATAAGGATTCCTTCAATTTCACAGGTAAACTCCAACATTGAATGATCCTCGGAATGAATCTCTCGGACATAATGAAAGCTCGTATTTCCATTGGCAAAAAACATTTTAGCAGCATTCTTTAGGTAAAGAGCCGTCAGCTTTCGGCCTTCTTGAGGTTTAAATACCAAAGGAGAATGGAAAACGGCATCCTTATGCAATAGCTTTTCGAGATTCTTAAGGTCACGCTCTTTAAGCAGCTTATGCCATTCTTTTGCATTGTTCATAGACAAAGTGGGGTTTCAAATCTTTAGAATTTACAAAATTCAATCATAAGGTCTATCCTAAAGAATTGACTTTAGTAAATCAATCTGTGAAATCAATATATTGGATATTTAAGTAGAGCTACCAATGGGTAGAATGGCAAGCTTAGGCATCTTAAAATAAGAAGCTAAACAGAGACACAACATAAGATTTGGAAGCAAACAAGGACATAGAATCTCAAAGCAATGCATTGATTCCTTTAGCGATTCAAGGGGACAATCAGGCATTGGAAAAATTACTGAGGCTTCACGAGCCTTTCATCTACAATGTCGCCTGGAAGTATACCAATGATCAGACAGAAGCTCGGGATCTTACTCAAGACGTCTTAATCAAATTGATGACGAAACTTTCCTCTTTTAAAGGGAAAAGCTCCTTCAGAACCTGGGCTTATAGAATTGCGGTCA
>CAZLUY010000722.1:0-12173 GCA_964562785.1 uncultured Limnohabitans sp.
TTCTCTGCTAAGTTTTTGCTGTTTACTCCTGAAAATATTTTTACTTCGGACATAATTAAAGAAAGGAAAGTATGATTCGTTCGATTTGGAACAAAAGTACAAATTTCTGATTGGATCGAGAATGAAATATCCTTCATATCCAAAGAATATTTTGGAGGTAGCCTTAAGATTATTTTCCACTTTTTTAGACTATTTCAAGAATTTTGTATCTTATTACAAGCTCCATTTTTTGATTATGCCAGGTAAAAATCTAAACCTGTCTCTTCGGCTAAAAGCTGAGGATGGCACACCAATCAGGATAGAATCGGTACGACTCAACGGCCAATTGTTCTTACCGGATGAGACTGAAAGCTCATCTCCAGAGGCTTCAATGGTGATACCGCTGGTCATTAATGAAATTGAGGGCCCATCAAATGAAATTACACCTCAGGATTTCGGAAGTGATGATTATGATACGCTTGAAGCATATGGAGGTAAATCTTTTTATAAGACATTCTGGGGGCAATTGACTTATGAACCTGTGGATTCGGAAAGATGCAAAGTTATATTCCAAGGTGATTCCAATGTTTTTAATACAGAATTTGTAGGATGCTGGTTAGAGCCATCAAGGATTCACAAATGCCCAAAAGATTACCCGAACGCAGGTAGGAATTATTTTCCAAATGCCTTGGCGACCGTTTACTCCAGAGTTATTGAAGTGCTCGATGGAAAGACACTTTTAGTGGATTTTGCCTACAATGGTAAGAATTTAAACTCTCCTCAGACTATTAGGAATCAAGACGGAATATTTTTCTTTGATAATAAATTGGCCTTACAATCTTGGGCAAGCTCCACAAAAAGGAAGAATACCATAAAAGCTCGAGCTGGAAATGTTTATGGAGTTTTAGGTATTCCGGAAATCAAGGCTAAAGAAAATAGCACCTTCAACTTCTTTCAAATTGGAGAGGGAGTGCCTCCGGCTATCCACTGCATGATGTCTGATGCCTTTAATGGAGACCCTAATGGGCAGGGGCTTGTGACCCCAGGAAGCTTTTCTGAAACTTTTGGAAACAATGGAGTATTTTTTCGACTCCCTGGACGGGGTAGAGTAGATGTTGATTTTCAATGGCAATTTATTCCACCTACTTACAGTCAGAGAGTTGTTCAATATGGCAGTCCTGGAGGTACTTTTTTTAATGATTCTGATCCAAACTCACAGCAATATGGATTGAAAAGGGTTCAAAATTTTGACCAATTCAGAATTCGAAATGAGATGTCGACTGCTTTGGGATTTGTTCGAGAGGGTGTTTCTTTTTCAATGCCTAACCAAGGTTATTGTATCGGAGGAGGCAAGCATGATGGGAAGGATGTTGAAGAATTTTGTACTTACCGCTTTGAGGGGGATTGGATTAGTAAGAACCCTAACAATATGAAGGCCAGAAGAAATGGTGGGCTAAGAATCGAATGGGTTGGGGAATCAAAGGACAACCCAGGCAGGTTTATTGAAATGGAGTCCTTAAAACCTTCCAGGTTTAATGATCTTAAAATGCGATTTCTTTCCAATAGAGGACTAGAAGTTGATTCAGATAGTTTTACCTGGCTACACCTCGCATCTCAAGAATGGACTGGTGGAACAAGTACTGGAAGCGAATTAACAAGTATAATCATTGAAAATCATAGAATTGGGCTGTCTACGAATGGCGATTTTTGGCTAGTTAATGGTGAAGGGGATTTGAAGGGCAGAAGCTTTACCACAGACCGAATTAATCTCTTTGATAAAGTACCAAGAGTGGGGGATATAATTTCTCAAAACCTTAATGATCATTCTTCCAATGGAATAATCGGGAAAAAGAGCAAAAGAGTATTTGAAGTCTGGGGTTGGGTTTTGGTAAAAGGAGATACCTTAAAGACTGGCGGTAAGACTTTTACAATTACAAAAACCAGGCGAAAATGGAAAACTTGGAATCAATATTCAGAGCAATATTCCAATCCAGAAGAAAGGTTAAAGAGGAGCGATCGCCGGATCACCTATACTGAGATTGAAATAGATCAGGAGCTTGTGGGAGATGTTTCTTCCATTAAGTTTGAGGTAGTCAATAGTCAATTGACTCCATTACTTGATGGAAAGTTTCGGTCAGGGTGTTCTGCCCTTTGGAGCATTGGAAATGAGGCTCCAGGCCACCTGATGTATACAGACTACAATGTGAACCTGTTGATGAAGGATGTGCAGATTCATGGTCTAATCAGGAGTACAGCAAGGTCACTCTTTGCTGAAACAACACAGGAGCTGAGTGGAAATATATCTCAGATTCCGATTGGGAATTTTGGTTCGGATTGCTGGAAAAAGGGGCATATTTTAAAATTGCTAGACCTAGAGTCTGGTATTTCTCAGGATGTGGAACTCATTACCTCCTTTAATGGTGATGCTGGGAATCTTCTAATTAAACCGATTTCATTAGGTCATACTTTTCCTGCCAAATCCGTAGTGCTTGCACTGTATTCCTTGTGTTCAGAAGCAGTTTTTGACAATGTGACTTTTATTGAAGAAAGCGGTGAGCCAAGCTATTCCCAGAGAATAGATTATCGTCCTCAAGGCCTTCGTTTGAGACAAATCCTTGAAAAAGATGATAATCATCGGGTCAAGATATCTGGAGGGAGAATAAGCTGGTACAGTAATTTGGAAAATAGATTTGAGCCTGAAGTCGAGCTATCAAATCACCCGCATCTGGTTAATCCCAAATCCGTCGTTCCAGTGTTGTTGAACCCGATCATAAAGGATGGCCAAGGAGCCAAGTTCGGTTTCCAAAGAAAGGAGTCCGGAACTCAGGAAATATTTATCTCGATTAGAGTAATCGCGAGGAATGGGGAAAGCATCAATCTTCAAAATTCTGAATTGGGTTCCGATTTAACTCTGGAGGGAAACGGAGAATTTAAATTGGATAACCTAAAGACCTTGAACTATGTAGAAAACGGTCAGGCAAAAGATTTTGGATTTAATCTGAGATTCCAAGACAAGTTCACAAAATCTAAAAACCTAAGTGCCTCTGGTTCTGGAGGAAAAGTAGGGATTATGATAGATACCAATTACCCTATTGGAGATTTTAAGCTTTCATTGAGTCAGTGGGAGCTTTATCCAGGCATTTTCAATGCGAATGGATTTCAATCTAAGCAAAATAGGAAGGACCCAAAATACTCCCAATATGTCCAAATCAACGAGGGTTGATCTTCTTAAAATACCAGCCTTATAATTTTTCGGGGATCGTTGTAAATCCTATTCGTTTCTTTGGGAAGAACCTCTATTTTCAAAAGCAAATTTGAATCCTTGCTATGAAAAAACATTGGTTTAGTACCCTAATATTTACTCTGGCGGCACTCACCCTTCGAGCTCAAGAAGTTCCATCGCCTAAATCTCATTTTGGTTTTGCCATCGGAGATGACTACATGCTGGCAAACTATAGCCAGACTGAGGCCTATTTCCAGAAAGTCGCTGACGCCAGCGATCGGGTTCAGCTTGTGAGTATCGGTAAAACGGAATTCGGGAGAACTCAACCTATGATGATTGTTTCTTCACCTGAAAACCTCTCTATTGTCGAAAAATTCAGAAAGATTTCTCAGGATCTGGGTAGGGCTAAAATGTCCAGAGAAGAGGCCGAAGGTCTTATTTCAGAGGGGAAGCCAGTAGTTTGGATTGATGGAGGATTACACGCTAGTGAAGTTCTAGGTGCTCACCAATTAATTCAAACCTTGTATGAGTTAGCTTCAAGAGAAGATGAAGAGACTTTAAGGATTCTGGATGAAGTGATTATCCTTCTGGTACATGCGAACCCTGATGGACAAGAGATCATGTCCAACTGGTACATGAGGAAAGAGAATGTAGAAGAAAGAGACCAGAATATCCCGGTGCTTTATCAGAAATATGTAGGGCATGATAATAACCGTGACTTCTACATGAATAACATGAGTGAAGCGGAGAATATGTCAAGAATCCAGTATATCGAATGGATCCCGCAAATTATTTATAATCACCACCAAACATCTCCGGCCGGAACTGTGGTAGCGGGACCTCCTTATAGAGATCCCTTCAACCATGTTCTGGATCCTTTAATTATTACTAGCCTGGATGCGGTTGGAGCATCTATGGTGAACAGACTTAATCAGGAGAATAAACCTGGTTATACTCGACTGGATGGTTCGGTTTATTCTACCTGGTGGAATGGTGGACTAAGAACCACTCCTTATTACCATAACATTATTGGTATTCTGACCGAGATGACCGGAAATCCCACCCCTATGGATATTCCCCTAGTTCCAGATCGTTTGATCCCAGATAATGATAACCCATTTCCTATTGCACCCCAGGATTGGCATTTCAAGCAGTCTATTGAATACTCTGTTTCCTTGAATTATGCTGTACTAAATCATGCCGTAAGGAATAGAGATGACCTACTTCGGAACATTTATGTAATGGGAAGGAGATCTATTGACAATGGTGAAAAGGATAGTTGGACCTTATATCCTAAAAATGTAGAAGCCATTAAGGCTTTTAATGAAGCTTCAAAGAAGAACAGTTCAAATCAACCACGTGGTTTTTCAAGAGGAATCCCAAGACAGTTTTATGACAGTGTTTACACAGATCCATCAAGGAGAGATCCTAGAGGATTCGTAATTCCTGCTGACCAGAAAGACTTCCCGACAGCATTAAAGTTTTTGAACGCCTTAATCAAGTCAGGAATTCAAGTTCACCGGGCTACTTCTGATTTTGAGTTGGAAGGGAAAAGCTATCCTTCTGGATCATATGTAGTGAAAGCGGCACAATCCTTCCGCCCTCACATTTTGGATATGTTCGAGGCTCAGAATCACCCCAATGACTTTCTGTACCCTGGGGGACCTCCTGTTCGACCATATGATGCTGCAGGATGGACTTTGGCATATCAAATGGCTGTGGAGGCTGATCGTATAATGGAAGCAGTTGAAGGTCCTTTTGAAGCCGTTCCGTATGGAGAATTGCTGGAGCCATATGCACAAGAGTTAGCACAAGGTCAGGGATATATTGTGGACGTTGCTGGTAACAACTCCTTCATGGCCATTAATGATTTATTAAAAAGCGGAGTTGAAGTGAATCAGCTTACTTCAGATTGGAACGAACATAAGAAGGGATCTTATTTTGTTGAGTCCGATGGAAAAAGCCAATTAGATATTGCTGCATCCAAGTATGGAGTTTATGCTACTCCAGTTAATGGAGCTCCTTCAGATACGAAAAATCTAACTGCTGCTAGAATCGGTCTTTTCGATTACTATGGTGGATCCATGCCTTCAGGGTGGGTAAGATGGATGTTGGAGCAATTCCATTACGATTTTGAGCTGGTTTTCCCCAGGGAGATAGACGAAGGCAATTTGAATGAAAAGTATGATGTTATCCTGTTCATAAGTGGTGGAGTTCCTCAATTAACCGCTGGAAGATCCAGATATTCAAGAGCCCAGCCAAAAGCCTCTGAAATCGATGAGCAATACCATCATATGCTTGGAAAAATCACCGTAGACAAATCCATTCCACAGCTGAAAGATTTTGTGGAAAAGGGAGGTCGAATTGTTTCTGTTGGTTCATCCACAGCTTTGGCTTATCACTTTGATCTTCCTGTGGAGAATGCTTTAGTAGATAGAGACTCTCAGGGTAAAGAAAGACCCTTAAGTGGCGAGAAGTATTATATACCTGGGTCTGTATTGGAGATGTATTTGGACGAAAGTCACCCATCTAACTACGGAATGGATGCTACTGCCAATATCCTTTTCAATAGAAGTCCTGTTTTTGAATTGGCGCCAAATGCCGCAAGTCAAGGAGTGAAAGCCTTAGCTTGGTTTGGAGATGAGCCTCCATTAAAGAGCGGTTGGGCTTTTGGTCAATCTTATCTTAAAAACGGAGTAATGGCGATTGAAGCTAAAATGGGTGATGGGTTATTCTATGCGTATACCCCTGAAATCACCTTCCGAGCCCAATCACATGGGACATTTAAACTTTTGTTTAATCATCTTTACAAATAAAAAAGAGGCCGCTTCAAGCGGCCTCTTTTATATCTCATTCACTGAACTTTTCTTTGAGATAGCCAAGAGCCATTTCATAAGCTTCAGCTGTCGCCTCCTTATCATGTCTAGGATTGCTCGGATTAGCAAAACCATGAGCGGCTGGGAAGATTTTGTAAGTAAGGTCTTTTCCCGCCTTATCCATATTTCCAGCGAATTCTTCGATTACCTCTTTGGAGATATATTCCTCGGTAGCGAAAAGTCCAAGTACGTCGGAGTTTAAGTTTTTCAAACGATCAACATCTTGAACCGGCATTCCATAGTACATAACAGATCCAATATTTTGATCACCAACCAAAAGAGCTGATTTCAGAGACCATCCTCCTCCAAAGCACCATCCCACATTTGCGATTTTAGCGTCTGCACCTGCGAATTTCTGCGCACCTTTAACAATGGCTTCAAGTCTTGCCTCTTCTGCGGATCTCATTAATTGTCCTGCGTCCTGGGGATTGCTTGTGACTTTTCCATCATACATGTCTAGGGCAATGACATTTACATCTTGGTTTAGGTCATTGAAAAAGACATCGGCTTGTTGTTTAATCTGATCATTCAATCCCCACCACTCTTGATAAACAAACAGCCATTTATCTGAATTGGCTTTTTTTGATTTCAAGAAATATGCATTGGCACTTTCTCCATCTGCGGCTTCAAAAGTGATCATTTCACCAGCTCCTTGAAAATTGATAGTAAGAGGTGAAGGATGAAGCTTAATAAACTCAGGATCATCAACAAATTGAGCCATTCCCTGATCTGGGGTGTGACAGATAGTGATATCATTAAAATCCGAATAATAGGTTGGGCTTTCCGTTGGGCTTAGGAAGTATCCAAAAAGCAGAATAAAAGAATAGATGACTTTGTCCATGGTGTAGATTTTTTTGATTTTGTCTAATGTAACATCTTCGCAACTGCGAAGTCAACAAAAGGGTTTAATCTCCTATGGAAGCTTACCAACACTATGTTCGTGCTGAACTGAATATTTGGCTTTTTCAGATGAAGAAACCTCCAAGCATTCTGAATAGAATGACCAGAGGAGTTCAGGAAAAAATCAATGAAATTCTACCCGAGAAACTTCATCAAATTGTTACTGCTGCGATTGAAAACATGGTAAAAGCGGTGATGACTGGTTCTAACCTGATACTTCCAAAGCCTCAGATTAACAATCCCCTGAAGGTGACCGAAATGAAGGTGAGACAGAGGATCAAATGGTACCGTAATACCGCTAGCGCAGAAGGAGCAGTAACTGGTGCAGGAGGAATTTTGCTTGGCTTTGCTGATTTTCCAGCATTTCTCACCATCAAAATGAAAATGCTATTTGATATAGCTTCTTTGTATGGTGCTGATTTAAAGGATAAGAAAGAGCGCCTCTTTCTTCTTTATGTTTTTCAACTCACCTTTTCTGGACAAAAGAGAAAAAATGATCTTATCGGATTGATTGAGAATTGGGACACTTATGAGCCTGAATTACCCAATCATCTTAATGATTTTGATTGGAAAACCTTTCAGCTAGATTACCGAGATTATATTGATCTGGCTAAGCTTGCACAGTTGGTTCCTTTGGTTGGAGCGGGAGTAGGGGCCTTGGCAAATTATAAGCTCACCGAGCAATTGGGAAGAAATGCCATGAATTGCTTTAGACTCCGCTTAAAACAAAAAAACCTCCCAGAGTAGGAAGGTTTTTGTTGGTCCACCAGGGCTCGAACCTGGACTCTTCTGAACCAAAATCAGACGTGTTGCCAGTTACACCATGGACCAGTTTTTTAAAAGATTTCTTTCGATTTCCTTTAAAGTTGGACAAAGGTAGAATCTTAGATTTTGTTTTCCAAACTTGCCTATAAAGTTTTTCAAGTAAAAATCATCCCTGCTTTTGGAAAGGATTTTTGTCCAAATTCTGCTGGTTTTTGAAGTAGAATGGGATGGTGAAAATCTTCGCAATCGATTGAAAATTAGCTTTCTATTAAATTTTAGAATGAATTGTTTATAAATCTGAAAATTTGATTCACATTTGCTGAAAATCAATCAAACCAACTAAACGTAGATTAAAATGCAAGTACAAAAAATGGAGAAGGTAGTCGGAGAGACTATCAAGAAATTGGACAAATTGAAGCCTGGCGATTCTTTGGCAGCTGAGCTTTCCTGGTGCTGGGTAAGTTTTCAAAATGACAACAACCCAGTTGGTGTTATTGAGAAGGCTGAAAAGGCTCTAGAGGTTTTAAAATCTGAAAAAGAAAAGAATTCAAGAGCTGTATCAAAGAAGTTGATTACAGATATTGAAAAAGCATTGAACTAAAAAAAAGCTCGCCAAAACGGCGAGCTTTTTTATGTTTTTATTTTTCTACTGATTACTCTGCAGAAACAACGAAGTTCACGTGAGTCTTTACTTCTCTGTGAAGGTCAACTTCGGCAGCAAATTCTCCAGCACCATCAACTGGTACATTGATAGAGATTTTCTTTCTGTCGATGTCAAAACCTTTTTCGGAAAGTGCGTCAGCGATTTGAAGCGTAGTCACCTTACCGAAGATCTTTCCTGAATCACCAATCTTAGCTTTGATATCTAAAGTGATTGCCTCAAGAGCTGCAGCTGTAGTTTCAGCTTCAGTTTTGATCTTCTCTGCTTTGTGAGCAGCTTGCTTAATGTTTTCAGCAAGAATCTTCTTGTTGGACTCAGTTGCCAAAACACCGTATCCCTGTGGGATTAGGTAGTTTCTACCGTAACCTGGCTTAACTTCAACCAAGTCATTTTTATATCCTAGACCTTTAATGTCTGTTTTTAAAATGATTTCCATTTGTAATGTGCGTTTTGTTTGACGAAACAAGAATTATTTCAACCCATCAGTAACGAAAGGCAACAAAGCAAGGTGTCTTGCCTTCTTAATAGCCTGAGCTACTTTTCTCTGGTATTTCGCAGAGTTACCAGTAAGTCTTCTTGGAAGGATCTTACCTTGCTCATTTACAAATTTCAATAAGAAGTTAGGGTCCTTGTAATCAATGTACTTGATCCCGTGCTTCTTAAATCGACAATACTTCTTACGGATTTCTCCTCTATTGATTGGTTCGTTTACTAGTGTCATTTTGCGGCCTCCTCCTTAGTTTCAGATTTTTTGTTGAATTCACCTTTTCTTCTTCTTTCTGCATAAGCAACTCCGTGCTTATCAAGAACCGTAGTAAGGAATCTCATCACTTTCTCATCTCTTCTAAGCTCTACTTCGAACTTGCTGATGACTGAAGGATCTGCCTTAAACTCAATCAAAACGTAGAATCCTGTGGTCTTCTTCTCGATAGTGTAAGCCATCTTCTTCAGACCCCAATTTTCCACATTAACCAATTCTGCCCCCTCTTCTTTTAACAAGTTCACAAACTTGTCGACAGTATCCTTCATCTGAACATCAGACAAAACGGGAGTTAAAATGAATACCGTCTCGTAATTTCTTTGGAACATTCTTTTAATGTGTTTAATGATTTAAATAAACAGACCGCAAAGGTAAGAAACTCTCCGGCTTAAACCAAAGAGAGTTAACACTTTAAAGAAGGTAGATTTGTAAAATTAGGATTCGGCTATTTCACAGAAAATGTTCTGTTACCAACTTGGTAGTCATCAACATAAATTCTAATCTCGTGCTCCCCGGTTAAGTAGTCAGATCCTTTCTCATAAAAGAAGGACAACTCCTCACCAGAATTATCAAAAATGATGTCTTGCTTGACGGTGAAAAACTCTTCAACCCCTTCAAGCATAAATGTCCCAGATCCTTTGGCTACATCAAAAATTGGCTGTCCATTCGGGTCTAAAATTTGAACAAAAACATTTCTGGGTCCATTCTGGGCTATCTTATTATCTGCGAGATTGAAACTCACCCGAATCCTTTCAATTTGTCGATTCTTAAATTCTTTGTCCGTCTCCACACGCTCTTTGCCGCGTCTGTTTATGGCTGATATCACTATGTTTTCAGCGCTTAACCTAGACGCCACATCGATTTGAGATTGTAGATTCTCCTTTTCTAGATTTAATTCTGCGACTTCTTGCTCTATTTGGGCTTGAGTATTCTTCAAGTCTTGGTTTTCAGAAAACAGCTGTTGGTTCATGGCTCTTAGCTCAAGGATTTCTTGATCTTTTGCTTGAAGCTGAGAGTTATACTCATTGATTTTTGAATTCAAGGCAGCAATTTCATTTGCATTACGCTGTTTACTTGCCTGTCTTTCCGCAAGCAATTGAGCCCTGATTTCCTCAAGGTTTTCAAGATCACCTCCTAATTTTTCTATCTCTTGAATTCTCAATTCTAATTGATAAAAAACTGAGTCCAGACGTTTATTCAATTCACTGTTTTCACTGGAAAGAAGAAGGATTTCCTCGGATTTTTTCGATTTGTCCTGATGATCCAGATATAACTTTACCCCACTAATAATGATTAATAAAGCAAGAACAATAATGATAATATTCTTTCCTTGATCTTTTTTGGGTTCTTGTTCTGATGAATAATCAACACTCATATTTTACTGAAATTAAACGTATGAATCACTTAGATAAACGCTACTGGTCTGATCGATATGAGTCAGGCCAAACAGGGTGGGATATTGGATATCCTTCACCTCCTCTAACACAATATTTAGACCAAATCGAAAACAAAACCTTAAAGATTCTTATACCTGGCGCAGGCAATGCTTACGAGGCTGAATATGCCTTTCAAAAGGGCTTCAAAAACATTTATGTGGTTGATATTTCAAGTGAACCTCTGAAGAACTTTAAAATGAAGAACCCACAATTCCCGGAAGAGCATCTCATTGAAGGGGACTTTTTTGATCTTGAGGATAATTTTGACTTGGTTCTGGAGCAGACTTTTTTTTGCGCACTAGACCCAGAGTTGAGAGGAAATTATGTAAGAAAAATGCATAAACTTTTGAATCCTTCAGGTAGACTTGTTGGGGTTTTGTTTAATAGGGACTTCCCATTTGTTGGACCACCCTTTGGGGGAAATCAGGCTGAATTCAGGAGAATATTTGACCCGTATTTCGAAGGGACAATGGAGCCTTGCAGGAACTCTATTCCAGAAAGACAAGGAGCAGAGCTTTGGATTGGCTTAGGTCCTAAATAGTCAGAATGAGATGCTCTGAATTTTGGTTCGGACTATCGAAGAAAAGAATGCCCGCCTCATAAAAATCCAAAGAGATTTTAATCTCCGGTCTTTGGCAAATTTCCTTCCATGCCTTTTCCATTCCCTTGCTCCAGTGAATATCTGCAATGGCGACAATGGATTTCTTACCTAGCTTGGGTAGAATGAGTTCAAAGTTTTCTAGCGTCCCTTCATAGGTATGGTTGGCATCGATCAAGGCAAAGTCGATCATTTGTTGATCATGCAAAAAGTCTGGAAGAGTATCGGAGATTTTTCCTGTGACAAGATTAATTTCAGAATCTCCCCAAGTTTCGTAGGCGACCTTACCAATTTCAGGTGAACCCTCGAAAGAGTAAATTTGCCCCTTTGTAACCTTTGAAAGATACATAGCGCTTAATCCCATACAGGTGCCCAATTCGATGACTAGGTTGGCGTTGGTTTGAGCAGCAAAAAATTGATAAATCTGACAAAACTTCGGCCCTGATGTACTGTATTTGGTAATGGCTGAAATCTTCCTTTCCCGATGATTTACTTTTTTGGATCCAGCACCAAAGTCAAGGACTTCGATAGTTTTGTGGTTAGCAAGAAGAAGCCGCCTTTTTGCTTCTATTTCGGGATCTCCGAATCTATTTTCCTCTAGAAAATGACGTAGGTTTCTATAAAATTCACTGAGGAATGGACCCTGAATGGAGTATTGATCTGTTTTATGGAGCCAATGGGAGAGGTATCCTTTTAATTCGAAGAGTCGTTGACGCAATCTAGTTTTGAAGGAAGTTAGCCATCAATTGGAACTCTGGAATTTCAACCTCTACTTTCTTTCCGTCATAGAGTTTTTCCATTGTGTAGCTTCCGCGCATTTTTCCGAGACCTGAAAAAAGATTGCAGCCTGAAACATAACTATGCTTTTCACCTGGCTCAAGGATTGGCTGTTTTCCGACAACTCCTTCTCCTTTGACCACCTTTACTTCCTCGGCTGCATCATAAATTTCCCAGTGTCGGGTGAGAAGCTGGTAG
>CAZLUY010000723.1:0-2626 GCA_964562785.1 uncultured Limnohabitans sp.
TAATTTTTTTCAACTGCTCTTGGAAGCATTGCTTCATAGTGGGATAGACAAACAAGATCAATCCCAGCCTTTCTGAAATTTTCAGCAGCCAAATCGAATCCATAGCTAAATATGGCTACCATTCCCGATACCTCGAAACCGGCATTTTTTAAGTCTTGAGCAGCCTTTAAGGAGCTTCCTCCGGTGGATACAAGATCTTCTACCACAACTACCTTTTGACCTGGTGTTACCTTTCCTTCGATCATGTTTTCCATGCCGTGTCCTTTTGGCTTAGATCTAACATAGACAAAAGGCAGGTCCAAATCATTTGAAATCGGTGCTCCTTGAGGTATTCCGGCAGTGGCCACACCAGCGATACCTTCTGCTTTTGGGAAAAAGTGCTGTACATTTCTTACCAATTCATTTTTGATCAAATCTCTGACCGCCGGGAATGAAAGAGACAATCGATTGTCGCAATAGATAGGTGATTTCCATCCGGATGCCCAGGTAAAAGGCTGCTCAGGTTGCAATCTAATTGCTTCGATTTCCAATAGTTTATCAGCTACTTCTGCGGCTACGTCTTGATCTAAAATTTGCATGCTCAAAAATAATGGATAATGCATTCTGATCTTTGCTGGAGGTCTTTTTTTTATGCACCTTTATGAGCTTTGCCATCCTAACTATACCTATTTTGAATGAGGATTTTTGTTAACGACAAGCCCCTGGATATTCTAGCTTCGAAGCAGTTAAATTCTGATCAACCCTTTCATAAAACCGTTGTCGATCATGAAGATCTTCCGCCAGCTAAACACTGGAAGGGAGATATTCTTTTTATGGAGCCTTCCGAGGATCAGGTGATAAGGATCCTTTATGTGCTCCGCACGAGAAAGCTTAGAAAATTGAACTCTGTCACGCTGGTATCAAAGCAAAAGAAAGATTTAAAGTCTTTCATCAAGAGCCGATTCCAAATTATTAAAGCGGCAGGTGGCATTGTACAAAAGGACAATAAGTTTCTACTAATTTTTAGACTAGGCAAGTGGGATTTTCCTAAGGGTAAATTTGAGAAAGGAGAGACGCCCGTTGAATGCGCTGTACGTGAAGTAGAAGAAGAGTGTGCTGTGGAGGTGAAAGCTGAAGATACGATCTGTAAGACCTGGCATACCTATACTCGAAATCGCAAAAGTATTTTAAAGAAGACCTACTGGTATTCCATGTCATGTATCAATGACAAGGATATGAAGCCCCAAAAAGAAGAGGGTATTGACGATATTAAGTGGATGAAGAAGGGACAGGTCAAAAGCGCCCTAAAGGATTCTTATCCTTCCATGCGATATCTCTTCAAGAAAAACTGCGAAAAGTTAGATCAGAGTTCATAAGGAAGGAATTCCTCAACCTTCCCACCGTAACGATGGACTTCTCTGATGATGGTAGAACTGATGGCAGCGAATTCTGGTGAAGTGATTAGAAAAACTGTTTCCAGTTCCTCATTCAGATAGCGATTCATCTGACTAATGGTATTCTCATACTCAAAATCAGTCGTGTTCCTGAGACCTCTGACCAGATACTTCGCATTGTGTTCTTTAGATATTGTCGAAGTCAGGTCATTATAGACCAGAACCTCCACATTAGGAATATCCTCATAAACAGATTCGATTTTCTTTACCATCATATCGATATCGAAATAGCGATTCTTTTTTGTGGAATTGTATCCAATGCCTATGATGACTTTATCAAAAAGTTTAAGACTTCTCATGACGATATCATGATGGCCTTTAGTGTAAGGATCAAATGAACCTGGGAAAATCGCGATCTTTTCCATATCAGTTAAATTGCCAAAAAGCCTCTAAGATTCCAAGACTATCAATTCCAGCAATACCTTGATGATAGTTTTGATTGCTTTTCAGTTGCATTTTCTCAAAGTGATGAAAGAAGCGTTTACCTTCCTCCTCAGAGCTATCGATTTTTGAATTTCCCCCAAAAACATTCACGCGAACGTGCTCTGGCTTGTATTTGTGTTGAGCGATTAGAACTCGTGTATACTTCACAAAGTCTTCCTGATTCTTTGCATCAAACATCCCAAAGGAAACCAGGTCTTGATCAGTGAAACAAGCTCCATACATACGGCCTTCCAATAGATGGATGAAAATTTCCTGTCCAAGAAAATTGGACCGCTCCATGTACAAATATGACAGGAAACTACTCGCTCCATGGATGAGGTTTACCTGGGGAGCCTTCGTGGATAGGGAGTCGGTAAAAACTTTCTCTGCGGCTCCCAGTAGCTGTACCTTGTTGCTCTCTATGCCAGAGGAGAAAAACACTTGCTCACCCTCAATAGGTGATGAGAATTTAAGGTACTTTTCTTCTGCACCTTTAACGAATAATCCGCCTGGAACCAGGCAGAAATTTTCATTATGTACAAAAAAGGAGATAGGCAAATTGGACTGCAAAAGCTCGTCTCCTGCCAGAATCTCAGAGAATTTCTCTTTGCCTACGGGATAGTGATGAACGCTTAGATTGGATACGTGCTCATCTTTGGCAAAGATGGTAGTGGAATTAGGGTATAAAAAAAGTGATAAGCTTGCCGTAAGTTTTACATCAAACTTATCACTTTTAAATACGGATAGTGATTCTTCCAATTTTGGATTAT
>CAZLUY010000724.1:0-7485 GCA_964562785.1 uncultured Limnohabitans sp.
AGAGGGGAAGCCTGTGAAAATGATTTTGGAGGCATGCCGCGAGAATAATGTCGATTTATTGGTCACAGGAGCACTTAAGAAAGAAGGCTTTTTAACCTACTATTTGGGTTCTGTGGCGCGAAAAATTATTCGCAAATCACATTGTTCTGTGATGACTTTAATTGATCCTCAGGTCGAGGCTAGTGATTTTTCTAAGGTGGTCATAAATGGAACCCAATTGACCATTACCCCAATGGTCATAGATCGAGGGATCAAATTTTCCCAAGCTGTGAAAGCTGAGCAGGTCCATATTTTGAATGAAATCAAAATGTACGGGCTCCAGATGGGGACAGCCGGGGAAGACAATGAGGAAGAAATCGCAAATACCAGGAGGCAACTTGTGCAGAATGAGATGGAGTATGTTCAGAAAATTCTGGATGATATTCCTCATGATGATCTACGGGTTAATATCAAAGTGACAGGAGGAAAGTGGGCCATTGAGTTGGCAAGATTTTGTGAAAAGATAGAAGCGGATTTATTAATTGTAGGAGACGGGCGCAGGCTAAATTTCTTTGATCGGATTTTTCCTCATGATCTTGAAGAGCTGCTGAGCACACTCCCATGTAACCTTTTATTGATTAAGAAATAGTCTGAATGGAAGCACTTAATCACGAAGAGGTTATCAACCTCCTGCTACAACTCGCTGTCATGCTGATCATGGCAAGGGTCTTTGCAGAGGTAGCTAGAAAGTTTAAACAGCCGGCCGTTGTTGGTGAAATCCTGGCCGGAATTATTATCGGTCCCACCATACTTGGAAATTTTTTTCCGGAGATTCAGGATTATCTTTTTGCCAGCCACCCCATGGCCAATATTGCCTTGGATGGCTTTGTGCAGATTGCAGTGGTCCTTCTGCTTTTTATAGCAGGCCTTGAGGTAGAGTTGCAAGTGGTTTGGAATCAGGGTAGGAATGCCTTGAAGATTGCCGTGGCCTCTATGACCTTACCGATTATTGCTGGCTTTGTGGTAGCCTATGCATTTCCTGAGTTTCTCGGTGTGAATATCAATGATCGGATTGTGGCCTCAACCTTTTTTGGTTTGGCTATATCTATCACGGCCTTAGCTGTGGTCGCCAGAATTTTAATGGACCTCGATCTTTTTAAAACTAATACGGGGCTTTTGATTATAGCAGCAGCCATGATTGTTGATATCCTTGGCTGGATAGTCTTTTCTGTGATCTTATCGCTGTCAGAATCAGGTCAGGAGGGGCTTGGAGTTTGGCCAACCATTGGATTAACTCTTGTTTTCACCTTTTTCATGCTTACGATAGGTAAGGGTTTAATCAATAGAACCCTGCCCTGGGTGAATAAGAAACTAGCATGGCCTGGAGGTTTACTATCTTTATCTCTTGCAATCTGTTTTCTTGCAGCCTCCTTTACAGAGTTCATAGGAATTCACGCGATTTTCGGAGCCTTTATTATAGGTGTTGCCTTTGGTGATTCGGAGTATCTCACAGAAAAGGCCAAAGAGATTCTCCACCAGTTTATCAATAATATCTTCGCTCCAATCTTTTTTGTGTCTATTGGCCTCAAGGTGAATTTCATTGAGGCTTTCGATCTAGGGATTGTGGGAGTAGTCGTGATTGTTGGATTCTTAACTAAATATTTTGGGGCTTATCTCGGAGGTCGCTTTGCAGGTATCAAGAGACAAGAATCTGTTGTAGTTGGTTTTGGCATGAGCACTCGAGGGAGCATGGATATTATCCTTGGTTTGATCGCCCTTGAAAATGGTTTGATTACTGATTCTCTCTTTATTGGATTAGTTATTCTTGCTTTAATCTCCAGTATCAGTTCGGGACCTCTTATGGCCTGGGCTGGAAGGATGAGGTTTAGCAAGGCGGATTGATCTCTCACTTGGCAATTGACAATTTCTATTAGGCAGGTCTAACTTTCTCGCTTAATTTTGGGTTGTCTTGATTGTATCTAAAATCGACCCAAAGGATGTCAAAAACTGGAAAGATCGGTGTGCTACTTGTCAATCTGGGTACCCCAGATAGTACGGCCACAGGTGATGTTAGAAAATACCTTCGCGAGTTTTTAATGGATGGTAGGGTGATCGATTTTCCAGCTGTTCCAAGATGGATGTTGGTGAATCTGATTATTGCTCCCTTTAGAGCTCCCAAATCTGCGGCTGAATACAGAAAGTTGTGGACGGATAGAGGGTCACCACTACTATTTCACACGGAAGATTTGCGAGATAAGCTCATCGAGAAGCTAGATCCAAATGAATATGTAGTCAGTATGGCTATGCGCTATCAAAACCCTAGTATTGAGAAGGGGCTTCAAAAGCTAATGGATGAAAAAGTAAGGAAGATAATTGTCCTTCCTTTGTTTCCACAATATGCATCTGCAACCAATGGATCCGTCATCGATAGGGTAATGGAGATTGCCAGAGGCTGGCAAATTATCCCAGAGATTTCATTCATCAGTAATTTCGTAGAACACCCTCTTTTCTTAAAAGCTTGGCAAGAGCTCGGGGAGGACATGATGAAGTTGGATGAGTACGATAAGTTTCTTTTTTCATACCACGGACTTCCTGAAAGACAGATAAGAAAAGGCTCTGTAGGCGGCCATTGTAAGTTGGGGAGTTGTTGCGAAGCCTATGGACCTTCGAACCAATTTTGCTATCGTGCACAATGTTTTCATACTACGCGACAAGTAGCGGAGAAGCTTGGACTTCCAAAGGAAAAGGTGGTCACTTGTTTTCAGTCGAGATTAGGAAATGATCCATGGGTCAAGCCTTACACTGAAGATATGATTAAAGAACTTGCTGCAGATGGAGTAAAGAAGGTATTAGTCTTTTCACCAGCCTTTGTGGCAGATTGCCTTGAAACTACCGTGGAGGTGGGAGAGGAATACAAGGAGCAATTCGAAGAACTTGGAGGTAAGAAGTGGGATTTAGTACCAAGTCTCAATTCAAATGATACCTGGGTGGATTGTGTGAAGGATTTGGTGGAGAGTCATGCCTGATGAGGCGATGTACTTAACGTATTGAATTCATTTCAGACTACATCTGATTAAAGCCGAGCTTCATTGCAGAACCATAAAAAAGCTGGATTTCTTCTTATCCTGGGAATCATTCTGGTTTCCATCAACCTCAGGACCTCTATTGCATCTGTAGGTCCTTTGATTCCATTTATTAGAGAGGATTTATCCTTGTCGAATGGTCTGGCGGGATTCCTGACGACCCTTCCTCTTTTTACATTTGCTACCTTCTCACTATTTGCACCGGCTCTTGGTAGGAAACTGGGAATGGGAAGAGCTATTTTCCTTGGAATTCTCCTTTTGGCCGTTGGTGTAGTCCTTCGAGTATTGGGAGGGATTGATCTTTTATTAATAGGGACTGCTCTAACGGGTATTGGGATTGTGATCGCAAACGTCCTTTTGATTCCTTTAATTAAAGTTAGGCTACCTGAAAAGCTTGGATTGATGACAGCTTTGATGGCTACAATGATGTCTCTGTCAGCTGCAGTTGCCGCAGGGGTGTCTGTTCCTATTTCTGAAGATTGGGGGTTGGGATGGAGAGGCTCACTGGCTTTCTGGGTAGTCTTTATGGTCATCGCCTTAGTAGTATGGGTTCCGGAATTGAAGGCGGGCAAATCTTCGGGGGCAGTCACTGGAGCAGGTAAGAATGTATGGAAGTCAAAGCTTGGCTGGTATGTGACCCTTTTTATGGGATGTCAGTCCGTAATGTATTTTACCCTTACTGCATGGCTACCTGATATGCTGATTTTCAGAGGTTGGACTCCCATTGAAGCCGGAGCAATATCTTCCATTATGCAATTATTCGGTCTGATAGGATCGTATTTTGCCCCTTCTATTTTGATCAAGCAAAAGGAGCAATCCACTTTTACCCTGATTGTTGGAATACTTTATTTAGCGGGATTTGTAGCACTCTTTTTTGAAATAGAATGGTTGACTTATGCGAGCCTAATAGTAATAGGGGTATGTATGGGAGCTAGTCTGAGTATTGGCTACGTATTCATTTCATTGAGGACTTCGGACGATCAGACAACTTCCAAGCTTTCTGCCATGGTTCAGTCTATCGGCTACTTTTTAGCAGCCGCAGGGCCTTTCCTTTTTGGCCTTAGCTTAGATCTCTTCAGTAATTGGGATTACCTGATTTACTTTATGCTCTTTTTCAGTCTTCAATTCATTTATTTCGGTGTTTATTCAGGCAAGGACCTAAAAATCTAATGGCAAATTCCTGGTTCCAATTCAAGAAGTTTAGAGTGAATCAGGATAAATGCGCCATGAAGATCAGTACAGATGCCGTAATGCTTGGGGCTTTGGTAGATGCTGAAGACAAAATTGAGATACTCGAAATAGGAGCAGGGACAGGAGTTGTATCATTGATGCTTGCTCAAAGGTTTCCCAAGACAATTATCCATTCGGTCGAGATTGAACAGGAGGCTTACCAACAGTGTAAGGATAATTTTTTAGAAAGCCCTTTTTTCAATCAACTGAATATTTATCACTCGGCTATTCAGGATTTTCCAGTAGATCAGAAATTTGATTTGATCGTGACCAACCCGCCTTATTATCCTGATCACTTGAAGCCTAAAGATGAAGCAAGACTTAAAGCCCTGCACACAGATGACTTATCCTTCCAAGAATTAATCACCGAAGTCAAAGCAAGATTATCCCAGTATGGAAGTCTTTGGATTATACTCCCCACTCGGCAAATGGGTGAATTCTCAGATTTAGCAAATAGGGCTGGATTGAAAGTGTCGCAGAGCATACAGATCACGGATAGACCTGGGAAAGCTGTTCACAGAATCATATGTGAATTCAAATGGGACGTAGAGCAAGAAATCACCAAAAGTATTTACCTAAAAACGGTCAAATCAGAGCCTAGCCCAGAATACCAAGAATTATTGACAGAATTTTTCCTTGATTTTTAAGGAATAGTAACCTCTAAAATCTGTTTTTCACCTAAAAAATAAAATGTAATTAGGGGTGCTTGTATCGAAAGTTGAATTATCTATTTTTAGCAACTTAATTCTAAACTGAATCAACTTGAAACGCAGCACTTGGCTGCTTGTCTTTGCTCTTATTCTTATTGGATTTACCTCTTGTGACGAAGAGGATCCGGAGACCACTATCTTGGTCACCGAGGAAGTCCTTTTAACCAGCGGAGAACAAGCGAGACTTTTAGGAAGGCTAATTACCAACCAGGCGATTTCGGCCTCGGATCATGGTTTCTACCTTTCCGAAGATGAAAATTTTACCTCCCCCATCATTATTTCATTAGGACCAAAAGAAGGTCCGGGTAGATTTATTGGCGAGGTATCCGGACTCTCAATTGACAGAACATATTTTGTTAGAGCCTTCATGGATATAGGCTCAGGTGTTGAGTTCGGTAATACTATTGAAATGGCCACCTTGGCTCCGGGTCTTCAAAGCTTTGAACCTACCTTTGGTAAGGAAGGAGCAGAGGTCTTCATTTTTGGTAGAAATTTCACTCAGGATACTCGGGTGTTTTTTGGAGATCAGGAAGCACCTGTGACCGAAATACTCTTTGAGACCAGGCTTAAAGTAATCATCCCTTCAGCAACCACTTCCAATACCGTGGATGTAAGAGTTGTCGTTCAGGATGCTGAGCTGGTATTCGATAATCCATTTGAATATCAGATTGGGACATATGTCAGCCTTGGCACATATCCAGATCAGGTTCGACTCTACGATAATGTTTATTTCCAAAGAGGAAACGATTTCTACATCGGGTTGGGGTCAGATAGATTGAACGCCTTTTTTCCAAATTTGAGCAGATTCAATGTCTCAACTGGTGAATGGATCGATGAGCCTTTTGTGGGTACTAATAGGTCCTTGGGTTTTGCTACGGCCAATTATGTTGGTGGTGGTATTCGAGAACTGACAAGAGAACCATTTTTATACAATAGAAACTTTTATCGCTTCACTGGAGGAACCTATGTTCAGCTAGGCGATATGCCTTTCGATAGCAATGAGTCTGTAGCCTTTGAGATTGGAGGAGACTTATTTGTAATTGGAAATAAGGAAGGAGATCCGCAAATAGGCTGGCAATACAGACCTGGAGCCGGAGCGTGGTCTCAGATTGCTACTGCCCCTTTCCCAATTGACCAAAGTATTGGAAATTTCACCTTTGAGGGTGAACAATACTTCATAAGCCCTGAAGGGATTATCGTTAAATACAATCCTGTTTTTGATGTATGGGATGAAGTTGGGTTCTTCCCTGGCAACACTGGACAGGGCTATCCAATTGCGCAGGTGGTTGGAGACAAAGTCTACGTCGGCGCCTACAGAAGAAGCAAGGAAATGTGGGAATGGAATACTGCCAATGGCCAATGGACTGCGAAAAACGATATTCCAGGCATTACACAAAACATAAATGTGGGAGCCTGGGTCCGTGATGGCTTGATTTATTTCCTTCGAACCCAGGAATCTACAATTGCCGGAAATGGATCTATGACCATGTATGAATTCGATCCAAATGGCCTCTAAACCTGTGACTATGAAAAGACTATTACCAGTATTACTCCTTCTTTTCTCCCACTTGGCCATAGCTCAGACTGAAAGAGAGCGTGAGGTAATTGGTAGAGATGTAGGACAATTAAAGGATATAAAAATATCAGTTAGGGTTATTGATGAGATAACCGGGGAAGGCTTAGTAGGTGCTACCGTATCGATCCCTGAGACCAATGAAGTCTTGGTTTCCGATCCTAATGGTGCATTTGAATTGAATCTGGAAAGAGCTGAATATAATCTCGTGTTCAGATTTGTGGGGTATGAAACTGTGAACTATCCAATAACCGCGGTAGGAGATGGAAGAATCCTGATCAGAATGATTCAGGAAGATTTCCAACTTGATGATGTGGTGATTTTTGGGCGTGATCCGGATAAGAACATCCGGTCTACAGATATGGGCGCAGTCACACTAAGTATGAATACCCTGAAGGAGCTTCCTCCATTCCTCGGAGAAGTAGATATTATTCAATCTATGGCTACTCTTCCAGGAGTGACCCAGGTGGGTGAAGCTTCAGCTGGACTGAATGTAAGAGGAGGTAGTGCGGATCAAAACTTAATCCAATATGCCGGAGCCCCGGTCTATAATCCTACTCACCTTTTTGGATTATTTACTTCCTTCAATCCTGATATGGTAAACCAGGTGACTCTTTATAAGTCAGTGATTCCAGCGAAGTATGGTGGACGTGGGTCTTCTATCCTTGACATTACTCCAAAAGCGGGAAGTATTGACCGCTGGGGCGGGGACTTTATGGTAAGTAACTATTCAGGAAAAGTTTCGGTAAATGGTCCGATTGTAAAGGACAAAGTTTCCTTCAGAGGTGGGATTCGAGGGTCTTATATCAACTGGTTCTTGAGAGCATTAAGCAATCCAGATTTGAAAAATTCTCAGGCTTCATTCTATGATGCTAATGCGATCATCAGTGCTCCAATAAATGAGAATAAT
>CAZLUY010000725.1:0-3606 GCA_964562785.1 uncultured Limnohabitans sp.
CTGCTGATCGAAAAGGTCTGATATTTCTGAATTCTTTTTTTCGAGCTCTTTTCTGGCCTTTGCATTATTGTATAGTGAAAATGTGAAGATTAGAAGTGTCCCCAAAAGAATCAAAACCAGCACTCCAAAGAGGAAAAAATATGTGGAGTAAATACCTGAGTATAAGTCATCGGTTTTAAGTAAATATATTAAAGCGGCATCTCGCTCTATATCTCCAAAGTCGAATGGATATTGCGCTGCAATGGCTGTTCCTTCCTCCTCTGAGTCAAGCCAATTTACCTCATATATTCCTTTAAGCCCATTTTTATAATCTTCAAATATCCCACCTCTATCTTCTTCATCAATTATGACTGGAGTACTTCTCAAGCCTGCCTGCATATAAAGAATTGAATCTTTAATAATCAGGTATTTAGCCCCGTCTGGATCAAGATAAAAATCAGTGAGAAAGTTACTTGTAAATGCAGGAAAATTCAGAAAGAAATCAACCTCAAAAGCAGAGAAACCATCCACTTCAAAATCAGATTGAAAAGCCTTTTTTGGCCTTTCTATTTGGCGCCTGAGAAAATTGTTTCGATCACTCATCTCGAAGGACACAAGTGAATCTTGAAAATCGAGATGTACAGAATCGATTAATTGGGGATATAGATTAAAAACAGATCTAACTACATCGGTAAGCTCCTGTCTAAAATCCTCAGGATCCATATCCTCATCATCCAAAAAGCTTTGAACCCTTTTAGCATCATTTTCAAATTTTTCAATTTGGATTTCGAGTTGCCTGGAAACCAATTCAGTCTGCTTATCAAGGAAAACCTCTCTTGAATTGATTTGAGAGTTTCTAATTGCGATGAAAAAATTGACAGCAAGAATGATCACCAAAATGATCATTAACACTCCAAGGGATAAGGTGGCCCAAAAGTCCCTATTATATGTTCGCTGAAAAATCATTAATCGTTGATTATTTCAATCATTACCCAATCCACAAGATTGAAACGCCTCAAAATGGCACAATTCAATTCAGATTCTCTATCAAAGAAAAAATGGTCTTCCCCCTTTCTGAGTAATTCCTGGGCCATTTCACGAACCTCAGGGCTCTTGCTATTGAATAAGTTGTAATCTGAGATTCTAAAGTTATCAGCCTTAATAGTTTCTATATAGATATGGTTTTTCAACGGTGGCAAACCAAGAGCATTGATAGCTTCTGGGGAACCTCCTACAATATCACCTTTACCTGTCACTACTAAAAAGCTACCTGAATTACTTTCTAAATATGGATCTAGAGCCTCATTAATCCTTATATCTATTCCCAGGACCATTCTCAATTTATCTTCCAAATACACCGGAGAAACCAATGACACTATCCAGCCTCTTCCCGCAGGGTCCACATAGGCATCTGGAAGCCATTTTGAGACTCGCTCTGGATTATTTGTCTCATTTGCTTCATAATAGAAATTGAAGGCTGTAATGTCCAGATCAGGTTCCATTAAGCTCAGCGCATCATAGGCTGGATAAACACGGGAAATTTGATTAGCGGAATTTGTATATACCTGAGCCACCATTGGATTTCGGGTCAGCACGTGCTTAAATGCTGAGTCGAGAGGGTCCGTGATGGCAATCTCATTTTGGATCAGTTGCTTATCCCGTTGGAGACTAGAAACATAAATTGTACTTAAATCCTGACCATCACCAGGACGATTTGTAGAAATACCATCTACAATCTCATATATTTTGGACACTTGATCCCTTTTATTGTGATCTTTCAATAAGCTTACTGCAAAAGCATTCAAAGAATCCATGTCCTTCATCAGCAGCTTCGCTTCATTTTCAAGTTCCAAAATACTTTCCTCCAATCCTCGCAACCGAGAAGCATCTTGATGAGGAGAATTCTCATTACAGGAGAAGACAAAAAAAAGACCTATGACTACCAATAAGTTGCGCATAGGTCCAAATTAATTGATTTCGATTAAAGCTTTACAAGCTCTTCACGAAAACTAGTGCCCATTTCGTGAAAACGAGTTTTTACTTTCTCAAAAAATCCTCCAGTCCAGAAGGCTTCCAGTTCTTTTTGATCCAATACATCCATCTCAGGAACCTTAAAGGTTTGCTCCATAGGCCCTAATTCAAACTTGATGATGTATTTATTATTCCAGGAAAAAAGACTAATTCTGATCTCCTCCTGAAGCCACTCTTTGATAACTCTCATTATCCTCTCTTCACCTCTGTGGTATAGGTGATATTAGATTTCAAAGAAGATGCTACGGAACAGTACTTATCCACGGCAAGTGCTACCACCTTAGCAAACTCCTCCTCTTTAGCATCAGGAGAAACCAGGACGAATTGCATGTTTATATCTGTGAAGTACTCAGGAACTCCATCATTTCTAATACCTTCTACATTCACATAGTAGTCTTCAACAGTCTTACGCTTTTTCTTCATCATCAAAACTGCATCCACAGAAGCACAACTCCCAAGAGCAGAAAGTAGCAAATCCATTGGTGACTGAGCTTTTTTGCTGTCCAAATCATACATATCGATCTGAACGGTATTTCCTTGTGCATTAGTGGCTGAATATTCCTTATCGGCATTCATTTTAACCACAACAGATTTTGTAGCCATTTACTTGAAATTAAAGATTTACATATTTCTTCTGTACTGCCCTCCGACTTCATAGAGTGCATTGGTGATTTGACCAAGAGAGCAATACTTTGCAGCTTCCATAAGGTGCTGGAAAATATTTTGGTTCCCAACAGCTGCTACTTTCAGAGCCTTCAATTGTTCCTCTGAATTATCTGAGTAACTTTCATGCAGACTCTTTAAGGTATTGATTTGATCCTCTTTTTCAGATTCATTTGCTCTTATGACCTCACCAGGAGTCACAGTCGGAGATCCTTCTGATGAAAGGAAGGTATTGACACCAATAATTGGATACTCTCCTGTATGCTTAAGCATTTCGTAATGAAGGCTTTCTTCCTGAATCTTCCCACGCTGATACATTGTCTCCATGGCTCCGAGAACACCTCCTCTTTCTGTAATTCGATCAAACTCTAAATAGACAGCCTCTTCCACCAAATCAGTTAGCTCTTCAATGATGAATGATCCCTGTAGTGGGTTCTCATTCTTCGCCAGGCCAAGCTCCTTATTGATGATTAGCTGAATTGCCATTGCTCTACGAACAGATGCCTCGGTAGGCGTTGTAATGGCCTCATCGTAAGCATTGGTATGAAGCGAGTTACAATTATCATAAATCGCGTAAAGTGCCTGAAGAGTAGTTCTTATATCATTGAAGTCAATTTCCTGAGCATGCAATGACCTTCCTGAGGTCTGAATATGATACTTGAGCATCTGTGAACGCTCATTAGCACCGTACTTCAGCTTCATGGCCTTAGCCCAAATCCTTCGCGCTACTCGACCAATAACAGCATATTCAGGATCGATACCATTCGAGAAGAAGAAAGATAGGTTTGGAGCAAACTTATTGATGTCCATTCCCCGACTCACATAATACTCAACATAGGTAAAACCATTGGACAAGGTCAATGCAAGCTGAGTGATCGGGTTAGCCCCAGCTTCTGCTATATGATAACCGGAAATGGAAACAGAATAGAAGTT
>CAZLUY010000726.1:0-2671 GCA_964562785.1 uncultured Limnohabitans sp.
TCAGGATGTCTTCCTCTCCTACTTCAAATGCCTTTCCTTTTCGCGATGTTCTTCTTTTTCCCGAATGCTATCGAGTTGAGAGGAGAATCCTTCCTTTGGGCGGATGATTTATCGACATACGATACCTTTATCAACCTGCCATTCACTATTCCATTCTACGGGTCTCATGTCAGTCTTTTCACCTTGTTGATGACTGTGTCACAAATAGCTTACACTCATTTCAACAACCAATTGACCACAGCTACAGGCCCAATGAAGAACATTGGTTACATCATGCCAGTCATGTTTATGTTTGTATTGAATAGCTACCCATCCGGATTGAGTTTTTACTACTTCATATCCAACATGGTGACATTTGGACAACAAGCTTTAATCAAACTTTTCGTAGATGATGAAAAAATCAGAAAGAAAGTGGACGAGAGCAAGATCAAAAATGCTAACAAGAAAAAGTCCAAATTCCAACAGAAACTGGAAGACGCGATGAAAGCCGCAGAGGCGAACAGAAAGAAATAAAATAGACCCCGAAAGGGGTTTATTTTTTGGTCATAATTTGTCTTAAAAAAAGGAGAATAGAGCAACGGAAAAGATTCTATTTTCATTAATATTGAGAGATAATTTCGGTAGCAAACCAAGTACATGGGAAAAATAATAGCGATTGCAAATCAAAAAGGTGGAGTAGGAAAAACTACTACGGCAATGAATTTGGCAGCAAGCCTTGCTGTACTCGAATTCACAACCCTTGTGATTGACGCTGACCCACAGGCGAATACTACCTCAGGAGTAGGGCATGACCCTAAAACCATTGAGAAAAGTATTTACGAATGCATGGTCGAAGAGGTAGCTGTTAAAGACAGCATTTTGACTACCGAAATCCCAAATCTTGACCTTATCCCCTCGCACATTGACTTGGTCGGTGCCGAAGTGGAAATGATTAATCTCGAGGATCGGGAAGAGAAAATGAAAATGGTGACCGAACAGGTCAAAGATGATTATGATTTTATAATCATTGACTGCTCGCCTTCATTGGGCCTGATCACTATCAATGCTTTAACTGCTGCAGATTCTGTGATCATTCCTGTCCAGTGTGAATACTTTGCGTTGGAAGGCCTTGGAAAACTTCTAAATACAATCAAAATCATTCAGACACGGCTGAATCCCAAATTGGAGATCGAAGGGATTTTACTCACCATGTATGATGTACGATTGAGATTATCAAATCAGGTAGTCGAAGAAGTCCGAATCCATTTCAAGGAAATGGTGTTCAAAACTATTATTCCACGAAATGTTAAGCTGAGTGAGGCCCCAAGCTTTGGGCTTCCTGCGATTGCATTTGATGCGACGAGTAAAGGAGCAATTTCATACCTAAACTTGGCAAACGAGATCGCTGAGAAAAATGGTATGGCTAAAGTGATATAAGCTTATGGCTGGAAATAAACCTACAAGGAAGAAAAGTGCATTAGGAAGAGGTCTCGGAGCTCTTCTTGAAGATAGTCCTGCAAAAAAGGAGACATCCGAAGAAAAATTATTATCCAGTAGCCAGACGAATATCTCTGAAATATCACTGGATAAAATCAGTGTTAACCCCTTCCAACCACGAACTCATTTTGATAAGGATGCTTTAGAGGAACTTGCTGAGTCCATTCGGGTACAAGGTATCATTCAGCCCATTACTTTAAGAAAGCTTGGACCTGATGAGTATCAGTTGATCTCTGGTGAGAGAAGATTCCAGGCATCCAAATTAGCAGGACTAAAAGCAGTACCCGCCTATGTCAGAGAAGCTAATGACCAGCAAATGCTGGAAATGGCTCTCATCGAAAATATCCAACGTGAGAACCTGAATGCATTGGAGATCGCACAATCTTATCAAAGATTAATTTCCGAATGTGAGTTGAAGCAGGAAGAGCTTGGAGAAAGAGTTGGTAAAAACCGCTCCACCGTCAATAATTATCTTCGCTTGCTCAAGCTTCCACCTACAATTCAAGCAGCTATTCGTGATAAGCAGCTCAGCATGGGGCATGCCAGAGCTCTGATCAATATTGAAGAAGTGGATGATCAACTCGCGATCTTCAAAAGAGCGATCGAGGAAGAGCTGAGTGTTCGTAAGGTCGAAGCTATGGTCAAAGCTTTAAGCGAACCGAAAATAGAAAAAGGATCTGCACCCGGATTAAGTGCTGTACAGAAGTACGAAATCAATAAACTTCAGGAAAAACTTTCCTCTCATTTCGGATCCAAGGTTGGCCTTAAATCTAATAGTAAGAATAAAGGAGAGATCAAAATTCCTTTTAATTCAGCAAGCGATTTAAACCGCATTTTGGAGATCCTTGACCTCATTTAATTGAAGTTCTTAACTCCCATAAGGTTAATATATCCTAAAGCCCCATGTCTATTCATGGGTCTTTTGTTTTTTTGTATGGGATGGATTCAAGAGGTTTCGGCCCAAACTAATGAGGATTCAGATAGCACGCAGATTAGTGATTCTTACCTTCCAAAAAATCCGAAAAAGGCAACAATCCTTTCAGCCGTACTTCCTGGAGCCGGTCAGGTTTACAATGGAAAAGCGTGGAAGGTTCCGATTCTTTATGCAGGGATCATAACGGACGCCTACTTCATTGGATTTAATAATAAACGGTATCAATCATTCCGAGATGCGCTAAATGCTTTTGATGAAGGG
>CAZLUY010000727.1:0-1767 GCA_964562785.1 uncultured Limnohabitans sp.
CTCATCATCCCAGGATTGAGAATGAATATTGAAAAGCATGGTACGGCTAGCATTTGTAATATCCGTAATGTGATTTTGTCCAGAAGTGAGTTTCCAGATCAACCATGAATCGACGGTCCCAAAAGCTAGTTCACCAGCCTCCGCTCTCTCCCTTGCTCCATCAACATTGTCTAAAATCCATTTGATTTTTGTTGCGGAAAAGTAGGCATCGATTATCAGACCAGTTTTATCTCTGATCATGTCACCATGCCCCTCAGCTTTTAGCTCATCGCAATAAGCGGCTGTCCTCCTATCCTGCCAGACAATTGCATTAAATACCGGCTTACTTGTTTTTCTATCCCAAACGATGGTGGTTTCCCTCTGATTGGTAATCCCAATTGCAGCAACTTCTTCAGGTGAAATATCCTCATCCACAAAGGCCTCAATCATTACTTTGGACTGAGATTTCCAGATTTCCGTAGGGTCATGTTCTACCCAGCCTTGCTTCGGGAAAATTTGTTTGAATTCCTTCTGGGCAGTGGAAATGATCTTTCCTTTTTTGTCAAAGATTATCGCTCTCGAGCTGGTTGTTCCCTGATCTAAGGCCAGGATATAGGGTTTAGAATCGCTCATTTGGGTTTGTGTTAAAGTTCTAAAAAAAGCAATCTCAAGGGAATTTCAAGCTAATCCCAAAAAAAGGGTTGGATTGGCTCATGAATAGTGCTTAAACTTTAATAAGGTATTTGTTCGCTACCTTTTGGAAGTCTTCTAATTCGGAATTAATCCATTCTTCATCCTTACCCATTTCGGAAGCCATTACTGCGGCCACCTTCGGAGCGGAATCAATCGCTGCTTTTGCATCAAGAATGAGTATTCTGATTCGCCTGGATAAAACATCCTCAACTTTTATAGCCATTTCTCTTCTGACTGCCCAAACTACTTCTGCAAGTGTGTTGGGAAATTCTGGATGGATCTGTTCTGATAAAGAAGAATCCTCTTTGATCAATTCCTTGATATGGGAAGCATGCGTTCCATAAATCGCCCAATGCCCTTTGTCGGGTTGATTGGTGTTCCCGTTAATAAACATTCGTTGAGAACTGGATTCGGCAACTTCCTCTCCAGTAACTTTTTGGAAATAATCAACGGTGTCTTCTCCCATCTGTCTGAAAGTGGTCCATTTTCCGCCGGTAAGCGTAATCAATCCACTATCAGACTGAATGATTTTATGTGATCTTGAGATTTCTTTGGTCTTTGTACTTCCTTCCTTTGGTCTGGCAAGAGGTCGGAGCCCTGCGAATACTGCCTTGACGTCTTTGCGTGTTGGTTTTCTGGTCAGGTATCCTTCTGCAGTTTCTAGGATAAAATCAATTTCCTTTTGGAGGGCTTCAGGTTCTAATTGAGCCTTCTCTCTGAGAGTGTCCGTGGTTCCTACAACCAACCGATTATGCCAAGGAACTGCGAAAAGTACTCTACCGTCTCTGGTCTTTGGAATCATCAGAGCATCTTTTCCACCAAGAAAATCCAAATCCAACACCAAGTGAATCCCTTGACTGGGCTGGATAGTTTTAGGGGAACCCGGTTGATCCATCTGGAGAATTTTATCTGCAAAGACCCCCGTGGCATTGACGACCATTTTGGCTTTAATGGAATAGCTCTTTTTTGCAATTTCGTCCCGAACTTTTAGTCCGGTCAGTTTTCCAGATTCATTCTTGACAAGCCCGGATACCTTGGTGTAGTTTAGGATACAAGCTCCCGCATCATCCGCAGTTTGAGCAATAGCCACAGCGA
>CAZLUY010000728.1:0-1800 GCA_964562785.1 uncultured Limnohabitans sp.
GACAAAGTGATCCTTCCACCAAGCATGAGATAAAAGAATCTTAAGGTTGATTGATGAGGCCCCTGATGAAAATCAGGGGTTTTTTCATGTCTTTTTTTTATTTCAAATCGCAGGTAGTAAGATTGTACCGTGAAGATTATAGAATGTCCCAGAGATGCCATGCAGGGCATCCCAAATTTCATTGATACCGCCATTAAGGCTGCCTATATCAATCAACTTTTGAATGTCGGTTTTGATACTGTAGACTTTGGAAGCTTTGTGAGCCCAAAGGCTATTCCTCAAATGAGGGATACTGCAGAGGTTCTTGACTTGCTGGATTTGCACGAAACTAAAACCAAGCTGCTCGCAATTGTGGCCAATTCCAGAGGTGCTGAAGACGCTCTGCATTTTGAGCAAATAGAGTATTTGGGTTTTCCTTTATCTGTTTCTGAGACCTTCCAGCAAAGAAATACAAATGCAAGTATTGCTGACGCTCTGAAAACAGTAGAGGATATTCAAAATAAGTGTGAGGTCAAGGGAAAAACCCTGGTTACTTATCTGAGCATGGGTTTTGGAAATCCATACGGTGATCCATATTCCCCTGAATTAGTAGCTGAGTTTGTGACTAAGCTAGATGAGTTAGGAATCAAAATAATCTCTCTTTCTGACACGATTGGAGTGGCAGACCCCGAGTTGATTAGTCAACTTTTTGAAGTTCAAATTTCGGCTTTCCCTGAAATTGAATTTGGTGCACACCTACATAGTCGACCAGATCAAATTGTAGAAAAAGTTGAGGCAGGGGTGAAGGCGGGTTGTACCCGTTTTGATGGAGCTTTGAAAGGCTTCGGAGGATGTCCCATGGCAAAAGATGATCTTGTAGGGAATATGTCCACTGAGATTATGATTCCTACCTTGGAAAACCTTGGTTTTGAGCTTGGATTAAATCAAAAAGAACTGAAAGAGTCCATGAAGTTGGTGGACTTTGTCTTCAATCCTCAGATATGAATCGTAAACAGGTTCATGATAAGGTGATCTTGTTGCGTCGATTACGAAAACTACATCGATGGCTTGGCATTCCCTTGATGATATTTTTTCTAGTAATTGGGGTTACTTCGGTTTTACTAGCCTGGAAGAAAAAGGCTGAATTATTACCTCCCACGCTCAAAACCAAAGTTGTTTCTGAACAAGAATGGATTTCTACCGAGGAAATACTTTCTATAGCGCAGGGGAAAATGGATTCAATAGGAGAGTCACCTTTGGTTGATCGCATCGATATCCGACCCGATAAAGGAATCGCTAAAGTCACCTTCCAAACACATTTCACTGAAGTTCAGGTAGATGGTTACTCAGGAGAAGTGCTCTCTATTTCAACGCGGCATTCTGACTGGATCGAAAAAGTACACGATGGAAGTATTGTAGATTATTACTTCGGTCAATCCGAGGTGGCTAAATTAACTTATTCTAGCGCCACTGCTTTTGGCTTGATCCTGATGACCTTGAGTGGATTTTACTTGTGGTATTTTCCAAAGGTGATCCGAAAGATGAAAAATAATTAAGGCAACAACTTATATTTTTTACCGGGCAATGACTTGACGATACCTTCAAATTCAAGGGTCAAGAGGTGAGAAGCCAGGGCTCCAAGCCCAAGCCCAGTGGCATAGGATAATTGATCTATTTCTGCTAGGTTAGATTCCAATAGGAAGTTGATAATCTTGATTTCATTCTCGTTTCTATTGATTAAATCAAGTGGTTTTACTTTCGGTTTTTCTTCCTCATCCCAAAACAGCGCTTGAGCGATATCTTTCGGACCAGTGTATATGC
>CAZLUY010000729.1:0-1550 GCA_964562785.1 uncultured Limnohabitans sp.
ATCGTGGTTGAATTCAACCCGGGAATCGAAATTACCAAGGCTCTACAGGATGTGAAAGATGCAGTAGACAAAGCCAAAAGTGAACTGCCAACAGATCTTGATCAGGATCCAAATGTATTAGAAATAAATACTTCGGATTTCGCGATTATGAACGTGAATATCTCAGGAGGTTACTCGGAGGCAGAGCTGAAGAAATTTGGAGAGTACCTGGAAGATGAGATTGAAAAACTCAGTGAGATATCCAGTGCAGACCTTGCTGGGACAGTTGAAAGAGAGATTCAAATCAATGCCAATCCATATAAAATGGAGGCAGTTGGTGTCAGTTTTAATGATATTGCGCAGGCGGTTCAGCAGGAAAACGTAACCATCTCTGGAGGTAATATCCGAGCAGGTGATTTCCAAAGAACCCTCCGTGTAGATGGTGAATTCTCAGACCCTATGCAGTTGGAGAATATTATCGTCAAGACTGATAATCAGAAAATTGTCTACCTCAGGGATGTCGCTAGTGTAAGGGATACTTACAAGGATAGATCTACTTATGCGAGAAGCAAAAATTTGCCTGTTGTTACCATCAATGTGGTGAAGAGATCAGGTGAAAACTTGCTGAATGCCGCTGATAAGATTAAGGAATTGTTGGAAGAGACAAAGGCCAATCGTTTTCCTCCAGATTTGGAGCTCACGATTACCAATGATCAATCCAAGCAAACAAGACTTCAGGTAAGTGACCTGGAAAACTCAATCATTTTTGGGGTGATCCTTGTGGTCTTGGTATTGATGTTCTTCCTAGGATTTAGAAATGCACTTTTCGTGGGTATCGCTATCCCACTTTCCATGTTCATTTCCTTCCTTATTCTTAATGCTTTTGGCATTACGCTTAACCTGATGGTACTATTCTCCCTCATCCTAGCACTTGGTATGTTGGTGGATAACGGTATCGTGGTAGTAGAGAATATTTACCGATTAATGTCGGAAGGCAAGCCTGCGATTCAAGCAGCTAAAGAAGGTGTTGGTGAAGTGGCTTGGCCAATTATTACTTCCACCATGACAACACTAGCAGCCTTCCTCCCACTTGTATTTTGGCAGGATACTATAGGTGAGTTCATGAAGTTCTTACCGATTACGCTGATCATCGTACTTTCTTCTTCTCTCTTTGTGGCATTGGTTATCAACCCTGTTTTGACCTCACTTTTCATGAAAGTGGAGGACGTAATGAAAAAGAAACCTAAGCAGAAAGGATTGATCGTTGCTGGGGTATTATTGGTTCTTTCTATTGTCTTTTACCTATTGGGAGTAACAGCTCTGGGTTCACTCTTGGCTATTGCTTGTGTGTTGACTTTGTTCAACCTATTTGTTCTAAGGGGAGCGATCAGATGGTTCCAAACGGTCTTCCTTGTTAGACTTGAGAATATATACGAAGGAACGTTGAAATTTGCCCTGACTGGTGCAAAACCAATGATGTTCTTTGTCGGTACATTCGGACTTTTGATCATGTCTCTTGTGCTTTTTGCAGTGAGATCTCCAAAGGTTCTTTTCTTCCCGGATAATCAACC
>CAZLUY010000730.1:0-3479 GCA_964562785.1 uncultured Limnohabitans sp.
ACCCTACATGAGAGGTTTAGGTAATTTGGTTGGATATGTAAGCAATGCTCCGGGTCGGCAATTTTTCAACCCCATAGAAATGAGCTATCGGGCCCCTTTTGTGGATGCTGCTGCCTCAATTGACCCACCGAACAATGCCAATATTTTCATCAGCTACTATACTTATGGATCAGCTATTGGATTGGCTTTGGATCTGTCATTAAGATCAATGGATAAAGGTTTAGACCTCGACGGTTACATGGCCCATGTATGGCAAAATCATGGGAAGCCAGAGATTCCTTACTCGGTTAGGGATTTGGAAGCCAGACTTTCTGAATATGCGGGGGAAGAATTTGCCAAAGATTTCTTTGCTAAGTACATCTTTGATAGCCAGATGCCAGATTATTCAAATCTCCTGGCGAATGTAGGATTGACTCTAAAGAAGACGAATCCAGGAATGGCTTCATTAGGTGCGAATATTAGAATGAATAACGGTGCTGGTCAGCTAAGCTCAAATGCACTTATAGGGTCTCCGGTTTATGAGGCAGGCATCGATAGAGAAGATAAGATTCTTGCCATTGCTGGGGTCGAATTGGAGGGTATGGAACAAGTCAATCTTCGGGAAATACTAAAGGATAATAGCCCTGGCGATCAAATTGAAGTCAGAATCAACCGATGGGGCAGGGAAATGACCAAGACTGTAACCCTTTCGGAAAATAATCAGATGGCCACCTTTATCGATGAAAATGCATCGGATAAGGTCTTGGAAAGAAGAAATGACTGGTTGAAAGCAAAATAAAAAGAGGAGCCAAATGGCTCCTCTTTACCCTTTCATGCTACGCTAAATTAAACCAATTTTTAAACCTCTACAGAAGCGTCTACATTTTTAAAGTAGACTTGATTATCTGCATCGAGATCAACCAATACCGCCGAATCATTTTTGATATATCCGGATAGGATCTGCTTGGAAAGTTCATTCAGAACCAATCTCTGCATGGTTCTCTTCAATGGTCTGGCACCAAACTGTGGATCGAATCCTACTTCTCCCAAATAATCCAGAACCTCCTTTGTCGCGTCAATTTCAATATTGGATTCAGACAATCTATGTTGGATTTCTCTCCATTGAATATCCACTATCTTTCGGATAATATCCTTGTTCAAAGGTTCGAACATAATGGTCTCATCTATTCGGTTGAGAAACTCAGGCCTAACGGATTGCTTTAGAAGCTCAAACACCTCTCCTTTAGTCTTATCCATCACCTCATCTTTATTCCAATCTTCAATTTCAGCAAATCTTTCCTGGATAAGATGAGAGCCTATATTGGTAGTAAGAATGATTATGGTATTCTTGAAATTGGCGATTCGTCCTTTATTATCGGTCAGTCTTCCATCATCCAATACCTGGAGAAGAATGTTGAAGACATCTGGGTGTGCCTTTTCAATTTCGTCCAAAAGCACCACAGAATAAGGCTTCCTCCTAACAGCTTCTGTCAGTTGTCCTCCCTCATCATATCCAACATATCCAGGAGGTGCTCCCACCAATCTACTGACCGCATGTCTTTCTTGATATTCTGACATATCAATCCTTACCATAGCGTTCTCATCATTAAACAGATACTCTGCCAAAGCTTTTCCAAGCTCAGTCTTACCAACTCCAGTGGTACCCATAAAGATGAAACTTCCAATTGGGCGTTTGGGGTCTTGTAGTCCAGCTCTACTCCTTCTCACAGCATCAGATAATGCCGCTATTGCTTCTTCTTGACCAGCAACTCTCTTACCTAATTCATCCTCAAGGTGGAGCAATTTCTCTCTTTCTGATTGGATCATTCGGTTTAAAGGAATACCTGTCCATTTGGACACCACCGCAGCGATATCTTCCTGATCCACTTCCTCCTTTAGCAGAGGCGAACCTGCCTGCATCTCATTTAGCTGACTTTTAAAAGAGTCCAACTTCTGCTCGGCATCCGTGATCTTACCATATCGGATCTCTGCCACTTGACCAAAATCACCACTTCTTTCTGCTTGTTCCGCCTCTAGCTTAAGCTTATCTATGTTTTCCTTCTCTCTTCGAATTCCCAGAATTACAGCCTTCTCGCTTTCCCACTTGGCTTTCACTTCATCTCTCTTTTCTGAAAGCTCAGCGATCTCCTTACTAAGAATAGTTTCTTTGTCTTTGTTCTTTTCTCTTCGGATAGCTTCACGCTCAATCTCCAACTGCATGATTCTTCGATTCAACTCATCCAGTTCCTGAGGAAGAGAATCAATTTCCATCCTAAGCTTCGCCGCTGCTTCATCCATTAGGTCAATAGCCTTATCGGGGAGAAATCTATCCGAAATGTATCGCTGCGAAAGCTCTACAGCGGCAATCACAGCATCGTCTTTGACACGTACCCCATGGTGGAGCTCGTACTTATCTTTAATACCTCTAAGGATAGATATTGCATCCGCAGCATCTGGTTCGTCCACAATTACAGACTGGAACCTTCGTTCGAGTGCTTTATCCTTTTCAATATACTTCTGGTACTCTTTAAGGGTAGTTGCTCCTATTGCATGAAGTTCACCTCTTGCAAGTGCAGGCTTCAAAAGATTAGCCGCATCCATTGCACCTTCTCCACCACCTCCAGCACCAATCAAGGTGTGAATCTCATCGATAAACAAGATCAACTCTCCATCAGAATCAGTCACCTCCTTGATTACGGCCTTCAGTCTTTCCTCAAATTCCCCCTTATACTTGGCTCCCGCTACCAAAAGACCCATATCAAGAGAAATCAACGTCTTGGACTTAAGATTTTCAGGAACATCTCCGGAAACGATTCTCTGAGCCAAGCCCTCCACGATGGCGGTCTTACCAACTCCGGGTTCACCCAGAAGCATTGGGTTATTCTTTGTCCTTCTTGCCAAAATCTGGAGAACCCTTCGAATCTCTTCGTCCCTACCAATTACGGGATCGATCTTACCTTTTTTAGCAAGTTCATTCAGATTTTTCGAATACTTTTCAAGGGCTTGATACTTACTTTCGGCATTTTGATCTGTGACCTTATTCCCTTTTCTCAATTCCTTTATGGCCTCAATGAGCCCCTTCTCTCCTATCCCCTGATCTTTCATTAATTGAGCTGTCTGATCAGAACCAGCAAGAATACCTAAAAGCAAATGCTCCAAGGTAACGAACTCGTCCCCAAAGGTTTTCAGGTAGCCCTGGGCCTTAGTCAATGCTTGATTGGTTGCCTGAGACAAATAAGGCTGCTGTCCTCCACTTACCTTTGGAAGCTTTTCTATCTGATCACTTAACTTCTGATCAATCAATTCTTTGCTAGTCCCCAATTTCTTGAAGAGGAAATCCGTAATGTTCACATCCTCGTCGAGGATTGCCTTTAGAAGGTGCCCAGTCTCGATATTAGGTTGACCATTTCCACTGGCCAATTCCAATGCCTTCTGAATCGCCTCCTGAGATTTGGTTGTATATTTCTTAAAATCCATTGTCTATTGGTTTATATTTTCGG
>CAZLUY010000731.1:0-2199 GCA_964562785.1 uncultured Limnohabitans sp.
CATTTAAAATTTTATGGCTTTTCAAGGAGGCCTTATTTGATTACCTTCAAAAGTAACTATTATTTCAAAAGAATTAGAAAGCGAAATGTCTCAAAAATTCCATATCCTTTGGGCAGATGATGAAATTGATCTACTCAAACCCCATATTCTTTTTTTGGAACAAAAAGGATATGAAATAACCACCACCAACTCCGGATTGGATGCTATAGACGAAGTTGAGCATCATAATTTCGATGTGATTTTTTTGGATGAAATGATGCCTGGCATGACAGGTCTTGAGACATTACAGAGAATCAAGCAGATCAAACCTCAGGTTCCCGTTGTGATGATAACCAAGAGTGAAGAAGAGCACATCATGGATGATGCCATCGGGGGTAAAATCGCTGATTACTTGATCAAACCAATAAACCCAAGTCAGATTTTGCTTTCTGTGAAGAAGCTTTTGCAAAATCGTCAACTTATTGATGAGAAGACGACAATGCATTACCAGCAGGATTTTATGAATATCAGCATGTCCTTTGGAGATGCTCAAACTCATGAAGATTGGGTCAACATTTATAAGAAGTTGATTTATTGGGAGCTGCAGATTGATTCTACCGAGAATAAGAATATGCAGGAGGTGCTCGAGACTCAGAAAATAGAGGCAAATAGTGCTTTTTCACGTTTCATCAAAGAAGAGTATCTGGATTGGATGAAGGAATCAAACCCGGATAAACCTCTCTTTTCCCACCAAGTGTTAAAGAAATGGGTCTTCCCCAAGATTAAGGAGGGTAAGCCACTTTTCCTTATAGTTATTGATAATCTCCGCCTGGATCAATGGGAAGATATTGAAACCCTTCTTTCACCCTATTTTAATGTGGCGCAAAAGGAGAATTATTACAGTATCCTACCCACCACAACCGCCTATGCAAGAAATGCTCTTTTCAGTGGCATGATGCCTATGGATATGGCTAGATTCTACCCTAACCTGTGGGAGAGTGAGGATTCAGATGAGGGGAAAAACAACCACGAGGAAGAATGGGTAGGGATTAATCTTGAGAAAAACAGGCTCAACCATAAATACTCTTATCACAAAGTAATTCAGGCTCATCATGGCAAGGCTGTATTGGATAATCTTCACAGCATGATGAAGAATGAATTAAATGTCTTGGTCTACAATTTCGTCGATATGATGTCCCATGCGAGAACGGACATGAAAATGATTCGCGAATTGGCACCGGATGAATCAGCGTATCGATCCCTAACTAAAAGTTGGTTTGAACATTCCTCTCTGATTGAACTTTTCAAAAGGATCCAAGCTGCTGGAGCTGAAGTGATAGTAACGACAGACCATGGTACAAAAAGGGTGAACAAACCCTATAAGATTATTGGTGATAAAAAGGTGACCACAAATCTTCGCTATAAGCAGGGTAAAAACCTCAATTTTGAAGAGGGGAAAGTTTTTGAAATTAAGAGACCTGAGGGAGCGAAGCTACCTAAGCAAAACATCTCATCGGCCTATGTATTTGCCGTTGAAGATTATTTCTTTGCGTACCCCAATAATTACAATTATTATGTGAACTTCTACAAGGATACTTTCCAGCATGGAGGAGTGTCCATGGAGGAAATGATCATACCCCTAGTGCACCTAGTGCCCAAATAATGACTCAAGGAGTTCAATTTTCTTTTTCAATAGATACGATTTCGGAAACCGCAAGACGAGTAATCGAAGTGCTAGGTGAAGAGAAAATTTGGATTTTTGAAGGTCAAATGGGAGCAGGTAAAACTACCCTCATCAAAGCAATTGGAAAGGAGTTGGGTATTATCGACGAGATGAATAGTCCCACTTTTGGCTTGGTAAATGAATACAAGGACTCTACTGATAATTCATATTATCATTTTGACTTCTATAGGCTGGACAAACCTGAAGAAGCTTTGGATATTGGCGTAGAAGAGTATTTTTACAGCGGAAGGCCTTGTTGGATCGAATGGGCGGGTAAGATCTCTGAATATTTGCCCGATAAATTCACGATTATTTCCTTAGAGATATTGGGTGCCACTGAAAGAAGAATTTCGATCAAAGAAATGAGCTATGATGAGTAAAATGGGTATAATCGACTCCACCTCATTGGTGACTAAGGAAAGTCCTGTTCAGGTCAAGAAATCCAGGAAGCAGATTACAATTGGAATTCCAAAAGAAAAATCCATTTCAGAAAAGCG
>CAZLUY010000732.1:0-7561 GCA_964562785.1 uncultured Limnohabitans sp.
CCCAATGGAATATTCATCATTGGCATTGCATTACCTACTTCAGGAGCAACCTTTTCTCCAGCTACAACAGTCTGCCCAACCTGAAGACCTTCTGGTGCGATGATGTAAGCTTTCGCTCCATCAGCGTAGTACAAAAGAGCAAGTCTTGCAGTTCTGTTTGGATCATATTCGATCGCCTTAACAGTAGCAGGTACATCAAACTTATTTCTCTTGAAGTCTACAATACGTAGTCTTCTCTTATGACCTCCACCGATATTTCGCTGGGTCATTTTACCTTGATTATTTCTACCTCCTGATTTCTTCAAAGGAGCAAGAAGAGACTTCTCTGGCGTAGACTTGGTAATCTCGTCAAATGCCGGAGCGACTCTAAATCTCGTCCCAGGAGTAATCGGATTCATTTTTTTAATTGCCATGATACTGATTCAATTAAACTTCTCCGTAAAAATCAATTACATCACCTTCAGCTACTTCTACCATTGCCTTCTTGAAGGAATTGGTGAAACCTGATACGATCTGGCTCTTAGAGTAGCGAGTCTTGCTTTTCGCAGCATATCTCATGGTTCTTACTGAAACCACCTTCACTCCGTAAGCTTTTTCAACAGCGTTCTTGATTTCAGGCTTCTTGGCAGATTTTTCTACCACGAATCCATAAACTCCTTTTTCGTTCATGGCTGAAACCTTCTCTGTAATAATGGGCTTCTTTAGAATATCCATTGTCTTATTTCGATAAAATGGTTTCCAACAAACTCACAGATCCTTCGCAAAGCACAAGCTGATCGGCATGAAGCACCTGATAAGTATTCACATCATTCACGGTTACTACCTTGGACTTAGGTAGGTTTCTGCTAGATAGGTAAACGTTCTTGTTTTCCTCTGGCAAAACCACCAAGGTCTTCTTGTCAGCAAGTGACAATCCGCTAAGTACATTTAAGTAGTCCTTAGTCTTAGGTGAATCCAAAGTAATGTTCTCCAATACAGTAAGACTCTCTTCCTGCACCTTATAAGAAAGCGCTGATTTTCTAGCCAACTGCTTCAACTTCTTGTTCAATTTGAAGGAATAGTTTCTTGGTCTTGGACCGAAGATTCTACCTCCACCTCTGAAGATTGGAGACTTAATTGATCCTGCTCTTGCAGTACCAGTACCCTTTTGCTTCTTGATCTTCTTAGTAGATCCAGCAATTTCGTTTCTCTCTTTAGACTTGTGAGTTCCCTGTCTCTGATTAGCCAGGTACTGCTTCACGTCTAGATATATCGCGTGATCGTTTGGTTCGATCGCAAAAATATCGTCCGAAAGGTTAACCTTTCTTCCGGTATCTTCTCCTTTTTGATTGATTACTGCTAATTCCATGGCTTATTTCTCTAGAATTACATAAGAATTTTTAGGGCCCGGTACAGAACCAGAGATCAAAAGAAGATTCTTCTCAGGGTAAATTTTCATTACCTTAAGGTTGATCACCTTTACTCTGTCTCCTCCCATTCTTCCGGCCATTCTCAATCCTTTGAATACTCTGGATGGCCAAGAACAAGCACCAATCGAACCAGGGTGTCTTTGTCTGTTGTGCTGTCCGTGAGTAGACCCACCAACACCAGCAAAACCATGACGTTTAACTACACCTTGGAAACCTTTACCTTTTGAAGTTCCGATAGCATCAACGAAGTCACCTTCCTTGAATACTTCGTCCGACTTCACAGTAGCTCCGAGATCAACCTGTCCTTCAAATTCGACACGGAAATCTCTGAACTCAACAACTTTGTGCTTTGGCGTAGTACCGGCCTTTTTGAAATGGCCGATCAATGGCTTAGGCGTATTCTTTTCCTTACGCTCACCATAACCAAGTTGCACAGCGCTGTACCCGTCTGTTTCAACGTTTTTTACTTGCGTCACTACGCAAGGACCAGCTTCTATTAGCGTGCATGCGACATTGCGTCCATCGGCACTAAAAATGCTAGTCATTCCTACTTTTTTTCCAATTATACCAGACATCTTTTTAAGATAATTTGATAATTCTCAAGTGATTAGACGCTTGAGCCCTATTAAAGGACTGCAAAGTTACTGAAATAAAATTCTGTAACAAACCCAGTTTCGTTTATTTTCCATGGAATCGACTCAATTTTTACATTCACCCAAAACAATTCATTGAAAGAATGGATGCATCCAATTTAAACGCCGGGTAAAAGAAAAGACCTGAGCAAAAACTCAGGTCTTTCTTGTTGGAATTTCAGGTTAAATCAAACCTTGATTTCTACATCTACACCACTTGGAAGTTCGATCTTCATCAAAGCATCCACAGTCTTAGAGCTATTGGAGTAGATATCTACCAATCTCTTGTAAGTACAAAGTTGGTACTGATCTCTAGCTTTCTTGTTTACGTGTGGCGACTTAAGCACAGTAAACTTTTCCTTTTTAGTTGGCAATGGGATTGGACCCACGACTACAGCTCCTGTAGATTTTACAGCCTTCACGATCTTTTCTGATGACTTATCCACCAGGCTATGATCGTATGATTTTAATTTTATTCTGATTTTCTGATTCATCTCAATATTGGTTAGGCTTTCTCACCTTTAACGTTAGCAATCACAGATTCCGCAATGTTGTTTGGCACAGACGCGTAATGCGAGAATGTCAATGATGCGGTAGCTCTACCAGATGTAATAGTTCTAAGGTCAGTGATATAACCAAACAACTCAGACAACGGTACATCAGCCTTGATTACAGAAGAAGTTCCTTTGGTATCCATACCTTTCATCAAACCTCTTCTCCTATTCAAGTCACCAGTAATAGGTCCAGTGTACTCATCTGGAGTCACAACGTCTACTGCCATGATTGGCTCAAGAAGCTGTGGGCTACACTGTCTAGCTGCTTCCTTAAATCCAAGACGAGCAGCCAATTCAAATGACAATGCATCAGAATCGACATCGTGGAAAGAACCATGGAACAATCTCACTTTCATGGAATCGATTGGATACCCTGCAAGCGGACCATTGTTCATTGCTTCAGCAAATCCTTTCTGGATAGATGGGATGAATTCCTTAGGAATTACACCACCTACGATACCATTTTCGAACTCAAGTCCTGGCTTCACTTCTCCAGTTTCTGGATCTTCAGCTTTTGGACCAATTTCAAATACAATATCTGCAAATTTACCTTTACCACCAGTCTGCTTCTTATAAACCTCTTTGTGCTCAACACTTGAGAAAAGAGCTTCTTTATAGGCAACCTGTGGAGCACCTTGGTTGATCTCAACCTTGAATTCTCTTTTCAAACGGTCAATGATAATGTCCAGGTGAAGCTCACCCATACCTCTAAGGATAGTCTGACCAGTTTCATGATCAGTATTCACCTGAAGCGTTGGATCTTCTTCAACAAGCTTTGCGATAGCCATACCGAGCTTATCTACGTCAGCCTGAGTCTTTGGCTCGATTGCGTAACCGATTACCGGATCAGGGAAGATCATAGATTCAAGAACAACCTTTCTCTGCTCATGGCAAAGAGTGTCACCAGTCTTGATATCCTTGAAACCAACAACAGCTCCAATATCACCAGCTCTTAGAGCTTCGATCTGATTCTGCTTGTTAGCGTGCATCTGGAATACTCTGGAAATTCTTTCCTTGTTTCCAGAACGACTATTGAATACATAAGAACCAGACTCAAGTACACCTGAGTATGCTCTTACGAAGCAAAGACGACCTACGAATGGGTCAGTAGCAATCTTAAATGCAAGACCTGCGAAAGGCTCTTCCTCACTTGGAGAAATAGCAACCTCAGTCTCTTCGTCATTAAGATCAGTAGCAATGATATCATCCTTGTCCAATGGAGAAGGAAGAATTTCCATTACTAGATCTAGCATGGTTTGAACTCCTTTGTTTTTGAAAGAAGAACCACAAACCATAGGAACGATCTTCATGTCGATAGTCGCCTGACGAAGTGCAGTCAAAATCTCAGCTTCAGTGATTGAATCTGGGTCATCGAAGAACTTCTCCATCAAACTCTCATCATAGTCAGCTACAGCTTCAAGAAGATATTCTCTCCACTCCGCTACATCGTCCACCATGTCCTCAGGAATATCTACTTCTTCGTAGGTCATTCCCATGTCATGCTCGTTCCAAACGATGGCTCTATTGTTGATCAAATCAACAACACCTTTAAATTTATCTTCAGCACCGATAGGCAACTGCAATGGAACTGCATAGCTTCCTAGCATTTCCTTCACTTGCTTACAAACCTCAAGGAAGTTTGCACCTGCTCGGTCCATCTTGTTCACGAATCCAATTCGTGCTACTTTGTAATTATCAGCTAATCGCCAGTTAGTCTCAGACTGTGGCTCAACACCGTCCACAGCACTGAATAGGAAAACTAAACCATCCAATACTCTTAGAGAACGGTTTACCTCTACGGTAAAGTCAACGTGTCCCGGAGTATCAATGATGTTGATTTGGTACTGCTTATCTCTGTAGTCCCAAAATACTGTAGTAGCAGCGGAAGTAATAGTGATACCTCTCTCCTGCTCTTGTGCCATCCAGTCCATGGTGGCCGCTCCATCGTGAACCTCACCGATTTTGTGAGATACACCAGAGTAAAAAAGAATACGCTCAGTAGTCGTAGTTTTTCCTGCATCAATGTGTGCAGCAATACCAATGTTTCTGGTGTATTTTAAATCTCTCTTCGCCATCCTAATTAAAATCTAAAGTGTGAGAATGCTTTATTCGCTTCGGCCATTCTGTGCGTGTCATCCTTTTTCTTGACAGCAGCACCTTCACCTTTGGAAGCCGCGATGATTTCGCCTGCAAGACGATCCATCATGGTCTTTTCACCTCTTTTTCTAGCATAAAGAATCATCCACTTGATTCCTAAAGCCATTTTTCTTTCAGGTCGAACTTCCATTGGAACCTGGAATGTAGCACCACCAACTCTACGACTCTTCACCTCTACGGATGGAGCAATATTGTTAAGCGCTTTTCTCCAAACTTCAAGACCATTCTCACCTACTTTTTCTTCAACCTTTTCTACTGCATCGTAGAAAATATTGTAAGCAATACTCTTCTTGCCATCCACCATTAGACAGTTCACAAACTTGGTAACCAAGGTATCGTTGAACTTGGGATCAGGAAGAATATATCTCTTCTTTGGTTTCGCTTTTCTCATTATTTCTTTTTGTTATGAATTACTTTTTAGCCGCCTTAGGCCGCTTAGCACCATACTTGGATCGACCTTGCTTACGGTCTTTAACTCCTGCAGTATCAAGTGCACCTCGGATGATGTGATATCTTACACCTGGAAGGTCCTTCACACGACCACCTCTGATCAATACGATAGAGTGCTCTTGCAAATTGTGCCCCTCACCTGGAATGTAAGCATTGACTTCCTTTCCATTGGTCAATCTGACCCTTGCCACTTTTCTCATCGCTGAGTTTGGCTTCTTTGGAGTGGTAGTATATACTCTGGTACAAACTCCTCTTCGCTGTGGACATGCGTCCAAGGCTCTAGATTTGGATTTTGACTCCAGTGTAGTTCTACCTTTTCTCACTAACTGTTGAATAGTAGGCATTAACTGATAAAATTTAGTTTTCCTGTAAACTGTTAAATTTTGGACTGCAAAGGTAAAGAAAGAAATAAGATGATCAAAATTAAGAAGTTATATTTCTGTTAGGCTTCTCCAGCCGGTCCGAAATTAACTGGGAACTGAGGCATCTCTCCTGATTGATTTATCTTCCCAAAGGCCTTTTCATACTTATCAATATTGTCCTTAAGTGCAGCCAAAAGTCTCTTGGCATGTTCTGGCGTGATGATTACTCTCGACTTTACTTTTGCTTTGGGTACTCCAGGCATCAATCGAATAAAATCGACCACAAATTCCGAATTGGAATGTGCGATCATCGCGAGATTAGAGTATACACCTTCTGCTACTTCTTCAGATAGCTCAATATTTATTGGCTGATTGCCTGGCTTTTTATTTTTTGGATCTTCCATTGTTATTAGGGATAAAAAAAGGCCTGCATTACACAGGCCTTTCTGATTTAATTTAAATATTCATTAAAGAATCGCTTCGCTAGATCTGGTCGATGGAGCACTCTCCATATTCTCAGCAAGCTGCTCGTATTCCTCTTGAGAGCCTACGATCATATTCTGGATTCTTCTTTGACCTGTTCCTGCAGGAATCAAATGACCTACGATCACATTTTCCTTCAGTCCAAGTAGCTCATCACGCTTACCTCTGATAGCCGCTTCAGAAAGAACCTTAGTAGTCTCCTGGAAAGAAGCTGCAGAGATAAAGCTTTCGGTACCTAGAGAGGCTGCCGTGATACCCTGAAGGGTTGGCTTAGAAACCGCAGTCTCAGCATCTCTTACCTGAACAAGCTTCAGATCTTTTCTCTTCAAGCTAGAATTCTCATCTCTAAGTCTTCTCGCAGAGATAATCATACCTGGCTTCAAGGTACTGGAATCTCCAGCATCCATTACTACCTTCTTATCAAGAATGATGTCGTTTTCCTCTCTGAAAGCCCACTTATCAACTACTTGATTTTGAAGGAAACCTGTATCACCTGCATCAAGGATTTCTACCTTCTGCATCATTTGGCTTACGATTACTTCGATGTGTTTATCATTGATCTTCACACCCTGTAGTCGGTAAACTTCCTGGATTTCATTCACAAGGTACTCCTGAACAGCAGTTGGTCCTTTGATCGCTAGGATATCATTTGGAGTGATCGCTCCGTCAGACAATGGCTCACCAGCTCTGATGAAGTCATTTTCCTGAACAAGGATATGCTTAGAAAGAGAAACCATATACTTCTTAGTGATTCCATCCTTAGATGTAATCAAGATTTCTCTGTTACCTCGCTTGATTCCACCATAAGCAACCACACCGTCGATTTCAGAAACTACAGCCGGATTGGATGGGTTTCTTGCTTCGAATAGCTCGGTTACTCTTGGAAGACCACCAGTAATATCTCTGGTTTTACCTACAGATCTTGGGATCTTCACAAGCACCTGACCAGCTTTCACCTTATCACCCTGCTCAACAGCCAAGTGAGCTTCAACTGGAATATTGTATGACTTAGAATCATCACCATAGTTTACTACGATGGCTGGATTCTTAGTTCTGTCTTTAGAATCGATAATTACCTTCTCGCGGAATCCTGTCTGATCATCAGCTACCTCCTTATAGGTAATTCCTTCTACGATAGATTCGAAATCAATCGTTCCGTCGAATTCAGAAAGAATCACGGCGTTGTAGGGATCCCAAGTACAAAGTGCTTCTCCTTTTCCAATCTTCTGTCCATCCTTCACTGAAAGATGAGCACCATAAGGCACGTGATTAGAAACTAGTGTCTTACCAGACTTAGGATCATTCACCTTGATCTCACCTGAACGGCCCATTACAACCTTAACTTTCTCGCCATCCTTGTTAGTAGAATCGATCCAACGAAGTTCCTCGTCAAATTCAACTTTACCTTCAAACTTAGCAGTGATGCTAGCCTCAACAGCCATGTTAGATGCGGTACCACCTACGTGGAATGTTCTCAAAGTAAGCTGAGTACCTGGCTCACCAATTGACTGAGC
>CAZLUY010000733.1:0-4610 GCA_964562785.1 uncultured Limnohabitans sp.
CTGGCTATTTAGCTAAACTATCTGTGAGCACCAAATCCAAAAAAGACGGCCTGGAACTGGTCATTAAAGACAATGGTCCGGGTATTCCCAAAAATATTCTGGACAAGGTCCTCCAACCTTTCTTCACAACAAAGAAAGGAACAGAGGGCACAGGCCTGGGATTATCGATCACCCACGACATTATCACTGCTCATGGAGGTGAGTTAAGTATTAAAAGTAAAGAAGAGGTAGGAACAGAATTTATTATTCAACTTCCTATCCGTTGATTTTGAGTAAATTATGAATTAGACACGACCCATCCATAAATAGAAGACTATGAATAGATTTTTTTCAACTTATAAATCAAAGACCTGGCTCTTACTGTGCATTTCGTTTTCGGTCTTGAATGTTCAAATTTCTTTAGGTCAAATCAATGGCTCTAAAGGAATACCCAAGTATACGAACTATATCATTGGCGATAATACACCGGCTGGACAACAGGTCTGGAATGTAGGACAAGACAAGGATGGTTACATCTATACAGGCACCTCCACAGGTCTTCAAAAATTTGATGGAGTGAATTGGGAACTTTTACCCTCACCTGTACAGGATTTTTTAACTAATGTGAGGTCTACCTATCTAGCTTCCGATGGCACTTACTATTATGGCTCCATTAGTGATTTTGGGGTTGTAATTACGGATTCAACGGGGGTCACGAAAGAAATTTCCATGACCGATCTGATCCCTGAAGAAATTGCCTTTAATGACATCTGGACTATCCGAGAGGCTAAAGGCCAAATCTATTTCCAGGCAAGGGAAGCAATATTCATCTACTCCCCGGATGAGACTGATTCAAGCAAGAAGATAAAGATCTGGAAGCCGGATACAGCCTTTATGTATGCCTGGACTTTTGAGGACAATTATCACGCTCATCAGGCTCAGATGGGTTTATTCAGGGATGCGGGTGGTACTCTGGAATTTATTGATGGTAGTGAAATCTTCAATAATGAGAGGGTTCAGGTGCTTCTCCCTCACAAAAATCCAGGAGAGTTTTTGGTAGGAGCATTCGCGGGTGGACTATACCTGTTTGACGGAAAATCATTTACTCCTTTTAAAACAGAAATTGATTATCTGCTACAAGAAAGAAGCCTTTACAAGGCTTTAGCCCTTCCTAATGAAACCTATGCCATAGGCGTTCTTGGCCATGGCTTCTTTATTATGGATCAGGATGGAAATGCACTTTCCCAGTTCACTACCAAAAATTCTATCCCTGACCAAAGTGTCTATGCTTTTCATCTGGATAATACCCAAAATCTTTGGGTGGGGACAAACGCAGGATTGTGCAAGATTGAGTTGTTCTCACCTCTCACCCAATTCGACTCATACGAATACGAGGTTGGAAATATTCTTTCCCTAAATGCATATGGAGATGATCTATATATGGGTGGCTCTACCAGCATTCTGTATATCGATAAAGAGGATGGTGAAATAAAAAAGGTTCAAGGTCTTCCCAATACACAGGTTTTTAATATGGCCTATGACGGAAACCAACTGATTTCAACTGGTCCTGGGCTTTTTGAAATCAAAGGAAATCAGGCCCGTTTGATTCCAGAGTCTAAACCGTTTCAGAGCACAACCCTACTGATTTCGGAACAACACCCTGGCTATATCTTTACTGGAGGCACATTTGGATTACATGTTTTTAGAAGAGAGGCCAAGGCCAATGGTGAATTTAACTACGAATCTATTGGCACAATCTCCGATGTGAGCCGCTCAATTTATTCTATACAAGAGGACTCTGAAGGTGAAGTTTGGGCAGGGACTCAGGCTGGCTATCTCTATAGGGTACAAATTCCAAAGACAGCATCCGGAAATCTTAAAATCGAGGATGCAGTGGTAAGCACATTCTCCGACGAAAATTCAATGGAAGGTTTATCTGGAGTGGTTACTGGAATTGATGGGAAAATATATAGCTCAGGAGTTGATGGCTTCTTTTACTTTGAAAAAGAAACAGAATCTTTTGTCAAGGACCAAGTCTTTAGCTTTGCCAAAGAGAAAGCAAATATTAACCTAGACACTTATGGCCTTGGGGTGGGAACTACTGGAAATGTATTTCTTTCTTTTGCTGGTGAAAATCGACTTGCCATACCACAAGAAGATGGCAGTTACGTAATTCAAGAATATCCTCTCAACTTAATAACAGCAAATATCACCGGGGGAGCATTCACAGAAGAAAATGGTACTTTTTGGTTTGCTACAGATGAAGGATTACTCAGAGTGGATGCTACCAAAGAGTATAAATCTGACAATCCTTTACCGCTTTACTTCAACAGAGTTGAATCTTCAGAGGGGAACTTGTTGCTTCCGGATTATTTTGACGGAGAAATCCCCGAGTTAGTATACAAAGGAAATAACCTCATCTTTAACTATATCGCTCCATTCTTTGTCAAAGAAAACCAGATCCAATATCGAACCCTTATGGAGGGATTAGACGAAGAATGGTCAGGTTGGGACAATAGAACTTCCAGAGAATTCAGCAACCTTCCCTATGGGACCTATACTTTTAAGGTTAAGGCAAGAAATGCCTTTAATGTAGAATCTGCTGAGATTGCATATTCCTTTGAAATTCTACCCCCCTGGTATGCCACATGGTGGGCCTTTATTCTTTACTTTATCCTATTTGCCTTAGTGGTTTATGGGGTAGTTAGATTCCAGACAGCTCGAGTTCTTGCCATGGAGAAGGAGAAGAATAGAGAAAAAGAATTAGCACAGGCCAAAGAAATAGAGAAAGCTTATGAAGGGCTGAAAGCCACTCAGGCTCAATTGATCCAATCAGAGAAAATGGCTTCATTGGGTGAGTTGACCGCAGGTATCGCTCATGAGATTCAGAACCCCCTCAATTTTGTCAATAACTTCTCAGAGCTCAATCAGGAATTAATTGAAGAGCTAAAAGAAGAACTTCAGGAAGGAAACCTTGATCAGGTTAAGGAGCTGGTGGATAATCTGGAAGAGAACGAGGCCAAAATTGTCCAACACGGCAAGCGAGCAGATTCTATCGTGAAGGGAATGCTGCAGCACAGTAGGTCAAGTTCAGGGGAAAAGCAGGTAACCAACCTTAATGTGCTGGCTGAAGAATATCTCAAACTTTCCTATCATGGACTTAGAGCTAAGGACAAATCATTCGCAGCAGATTTTAAAGTTGAATTGGACCCAGATCTTCCTAAGACGCCTGTAGTTCGGCAGGACATAGGTCGTGTTCTTCTCAATCTTATTAACAATGCTTTCTATGCAGTAAATGAAAAAGCCAAAGCCTCTCAAAATGGCTACAAACCTCAGGTAACGGTCGGTACCAAGAAAACCGAAACTGGCTTAGAAATCTCAGTCGCAGATAATGGCGGAGGAATTCCAGAATCTTTGAAGAAAAAAATCTTCCAACCTTTCTTCACCACCAAACCTACCGGTTCAGGTACGGGTCTAGGACTGAGTCTTAGCTATGATGTGATCAAGGCTCATGGTGGAGAATTGAAGGTCAACAGCACTGAGGGACAAGGCACAGAATTTTTCATTAGAATCCCGGTAGCTTAAATGTTGAAACGCTTCGCAAAGCACTTTTTTTTATTGCTGCTGGTAGGTACGGCTCTCAGCAAAGGGTCGGTGGCGCAGGAACTGGATGCCAATACCATATTCAATAACCTCACTGCTGAAGACGGACTTCCCACAACCTCAGTCACGGCTGTAACTCAGGACAGTTTTGGATTCATCTGGATAGGTTCCTGGTATGGAGTCTATCGTTATGACGGTGTCAGGTTCGAAAAGATGTTTAATGATGGTAGAAGAGTGCTGGCAGATGATAAAGGTGGCGTCTGGATTTCTTTCCAAACTGGAAATATTGCCTATTTCAATGGAAAGACTGAGGAATATGAGTTCTTCAGAGATTTAGACGAAAACCTCCGGTACCTTCCTATGATAATTACTCCCAATGGAGAGGTTTTTACCTCAACTGGTGAAGGAGTATTGAAATTCAATGAAACAAACCGAGAATTTGAATTAGAAGAAGGACAAATTCCCGGGAATGCTTTTGAATTAAATTTTGGTGAAGATGGAAGATTAGACTTTCTACATTGGACTGAAGAGACACCTAAAATTGGCCATCGATCTCCGTCCGGAGAATATAGCTATGAAGACTTCCCGAAGGATAAGAATTCCGATGGAACTTCATCTTTTAGCGAATCATTCCCCGTTATAGTGTTCCCATACCAGGAGTCTGGGACCATAATCCTAAATACAAATGGTTTTGCCAAAAGGAAAAATTTGGATGAACCATGGGAGTTCAAAAAATTTAATGAGCCAGAGATTCTCAAAGAAAATGGGTTTGAAAACGGAGGAGCCTATGTAATAAATGGCAATGAAATATGGCTCAACAGAATAAATGCATTGAGTAAGGTAAACCTTGAGTCAGGCGAAATTACCTCTTCTTACTCGGACCAAAGCAAGAGAAACGGACTACTTCCTTTAGAGAGTTTTCATGGGTCTGCGATGTTATTAGATCAACAGGGAGTGCTTTGGATTCCAAGATTTTCCTACGGTATAAGTAAACTAAATTTTTTCCAGTCCGACTTTGGGCTCCAAAG
>CAZLUY010000734.1:0-2638 GCA_964562785.1 uncultured Limnohabitans sp.
GTATTGGGTTAATGGTTGTTTGTAATCATTAAAATAATCAACGCTCTGGAAAATTCCCGAAACTTTGACAATTCTTTCTTTTACAAAAACAGGACCAATTGAAAATGAGTGGATTAATTTTTCTTCTAAATAAAAAAGAGCCGACCTCAAGGGGTCGGCTCTTTAATTATACTAGGAAGAAATTACTTCTTGCCTTTTGCCTCTTTCATTGGATTGCTGCCACTAGACGCACCTCTCACTCTTCCTTGTCTTTTGAATAGTTCAAATCTGGAAGGTTGGTATTGTCTTGGCCAGTAATTATTAGACTCATCGATATCTGCAGTTTCTCTAAGTGGGTCAAGAACAACTTGAACAACCTCTTTCTCCTTAGCAAACACCTTGGTCACATTTGATTCATTCAATCTCCAGATATAAGCTGGGATTCTCTCGATCTCAGTAGTTCCATCAGCATACTGCCACTCTAGAATAATTGGCATTACCAACCCACCAACATTGGTGAAAGACAATTCATAGAAGTTCATGTCCGCATCCCAAAGAGCCTTCTCCTTATCATTCAGGCTCTTTACGAAATTGTCATAAGACTGCTGATCTGCTGATGTAACTGTAAATGGATTATAAGTCGTGTAGAAATCAGAAGTCTCAGAATCTGCTTCAGTGTAAGTCACTGGTACATCCTCTTTGTTAAACTCTCTACTTAAATAAGATTCCTGACGGTCGGCAGTTGCTTTCTCAGCTGCTTTCTTCTCCTCTGGAGTTCTGTTATCCAGCTTGTACCAAGCAACGTTATCTAAAGAAATGTCCACTGGCTCCGTTCCATAGAACCATCCTCTCCAGAACCAATCCAAGTCAACGGCAGATGCATCCTCCAATGTTCTGAAAAGATCTTCAGGAGTTGGGTGCTTAAACATCCATCTTCTTGAGTACTCTTTGAAAGCAAAATCAAAAAGCTCTCTACCCATGATGGTTTCTCTTAGGATATTCAAAGCGCTTGCTGGCTTCGCATAGGCATTTGCTCCGAACTGAATGATATTCTCAGAATTGGTCATGATCGGCTCAAGAAGATTCTTATCACTTCTCATGTAAGGCGCAATCTTGTGTGCTGGCCCTCTTCTTGAAGGATAGTTTCTATCCCACTCTTGCTCTGCCATGAACTGCATGAAAGTATTCAAACCTTCATCCATCCATGTCCACTGACGCTCGTCAGAGTTCACGATCATTGGGAAGAAGTTGTGACCAACTTCATGGATGATCACGGAAATCATACCATTCTTGATTGCCTCAGAGTAAGTACCATCCTTATCAGGACGTCCATAGTTGAAGCAAATCATAGGGTACTCCATACCATTTGAAGCCTCCACAGAAATGGCGGTTGGGTATGGGTAATCGAAAGTATGTGCAGAATATGACTTAATGGTATGAGCAACTACTCGAGTAGAGTATTGACCCCAAAGAGGGTTAGCCTCTTTTGCATAATAAGACATTGCCATTACATTCTTTCCGCCTTGCTCTACTGCCATAGCATCCCAGATAAATTTTCTGGAAGAGGTCCAAGCAAAGTCACGAACATTTTCAGCCTTAAAAGTCCAAGTCTTCTTATCTGAAGCCTTACCCTTCTCCAGCTTCTCAGCTTCATCCTGAGTTCGGATTACTACTGGAGCATCAAAAGTCTCTTTCGCTTGATTCCATCTATCCATTTCCTTGCTGGAAAGAACATCGGATGGGTTCTGAAGCTCACCGGTAGCTCCTACCATATGGTCAGAAGGAACAGTGATATTTACTTCATAATCACCGAATACTAAAGCAAATTCTCCTCTACCAAGGAACTGCTTGTTTTGCCATCCTTCGAAGTCAGAGTAAACCGCCATTCTTGGGAACCACTCAGCCATAGTATACAGGTAGTTCCCATCCTCAGGGAAATACTCGTACCCTGGACGTCCACCGATGAAACTCATTCGGTCATGAATATTAAAGGACCAGTCAATGGAGAATGTGAATGTACCTCCTGAAGGTAATGGCAGAGGAAGGTCAATTCTCATCATCGTCTGATTCAATGCTACCGACAACTCATTGCCATTTGCATCCTTCACATCGATTAGCTGATAGGCATAGTCATCCGAATGCCACATGATTCCCTGTAGGTCTCTTAAAGTCATTCCTCTACCAATTCTGGAAGGCTGGATTTTAGGAGTATCCGAATCCTTGCCCCTTTGATTCTGCTCGAGCTGAATCCATAGATAGTTCAGCGCATCAGGTGAATTGTTGTAATAGGTGATTGTTTCAGACCCTTTGATAGACTGATTCTCATCATCCAGTTCAACATCAATTTTGTAATCAGCCTTTTGCTGCCAGTACATATGTCCAGGTGCACCAGAAGCTGTACGATAAACATTTGGTGATCGTAGCATCGTGCCTAATTGCTCAAATCGCTCGGCATGATTTTGCTCAGAATGCTGTGCATAGACCCCTGTGATCAGGAGACTAAACAAAGCAATAAAGGAGAGTTTTAGTCGCATATTTATTTAATTAATTACCAGAATTTTGTTTCTAACATTAGCATAAAGGATATCCCCAATACAAAGGAGGATAGAATAAGTGCCCAATCTTTTCGATTGACTCCCGCCATTCCTACAACTATGGA
>CAZLUY010000735.1:0-2692 GCA_964562785.1 uncultured Limnohabitans sp.
AATGACTACCCTCCACGGTGCTGGCTTAAGTGCAACTTGGGATTCGAGATCAAATGTCTCCTATCCACGATCTGGGTACTACCTTGAAACCAAATTCACCACCTACCCAGACCTCTTTGGAAATGAACAGGTCTCAAATAGAATAGAGGTCACTTATAATCACTTTTTCTCCACCCGAAAGGAAACTGACGTGGTGGCCACACGCTTTTATTCCGGTCTAGGCATTGGTGATGTGAACTTCAACCAACAATTCATTGTGGGTGGAACCGATATCCGAGGATACTCCTTTGGCGAGTTTCGTGGTAATTACCTAATTGCCGCCCAGGCAGAATACCGCTATAACTTCTATAAGAGATTTGGTGCGGTTGGTTTTGCTGGAATAGCCACAGTCTTCGAATCAAATGTCGAAGAGAACGACGGTAAAATTATTCCAGGAGGAGGTTTTGGCTTGCGCTACACTTATCTTCCAGATACCCATGGAAATGTCGGTTTTGATATAGCCTGGGGCGAAGGCGACTGGGGAATCTACTTTAGATTCTCAGAAGCCTTCTAATTTTCAAACAGATTATTCAGATTTTAGAACGATCGAAGGGTTAGCTCGGTCCAGTCTCCAGATCTGCGAAGCTCCTGTAATTATAATTACAGAAATCAGCAATAAAAGGCTTGATCCGATAGGAATTACTCCAACCCCTGAATGGTAGGCGAAAAAGCTATCCAAAAATCCTCCTACCGCAAACCAAGCTAGCCCAGATCCAATGGCAGCTGAGACCGTCGCTAGAATTAAGTATTTGCGAATCAAAGAAAAGGCCAAGCCTGATGTCTCGGCTCCATACACCTTTCTGACACAATAATCCTTTATTCTTGCTTTGAGATTTAGTGAAATCAAACCGAAGAGGCCCATAGCTGCCAATAGAATACAAATTCCGGATGCAACCAAAAGGATGTTCTGCACTCCCTGAGCATCATTCTTAGCATTTTCAAATACCTGATCCTGAAACTGACCTCCGAATAGTGCGCGTGGAAATACCCTTCTCCAACTTGCTTGAGCCTGCTCCATGGTTTCTTTATCTGCCCCTTCTGTATAATTCAATGTCAGATAATTGAACTGCTCATCAGCACCAGCCTCTATGATCAATGGTCTCGCTTCAGCATGAAAATATTCAGTCCTAAAGTCCTTAACCACTCCAGCGATTACGTAGGAAGAGCTATCCATCTTAAATTCTTTTTCAAGGGGCTCACTTATCCCCATCCTTTTCAGGAAAGTTTCATTTACCAAAACTGAGGTCTCGTATTCTGCTGGGGCTAAATCACTCAATGATCTACCTGAAACCAATTCGACTTCCATTTGATCAAGGTATCTAGGCTGAACCTTCAGATATTCAGAATTAAAGGAATCATCCATATTGGTAACCTCTTTGTCCACCAATCCATTGCCAATGAAATTATCACTCCCGGAAAAGCTTTCGACCATTGGAAGATTTCGGAGTTCATTCTCCAGGACTGAATATTTTTCCCTATCAGGGATATTCAAGATTATCTTATTCTCAGAAGAATAGCCCCAATCTCTTTGGGAATTTTGGTGATTGGTCTGGACAAATGCTAAACCTGCAATAATCCCGACTACAGAAAGAACAAACTGGAAAACCAAAAGCACACTGGTAATCCAGCTTCGACTACCCAATTTTTGCCCACCCCTAAGGATATTGAGGGGTTTAAATGATGAAATATATAATGCGGGATAGATTCCTGACACCAAGGTGAGCACTACAAGTAACCCAGCCAGAAAAGCCCAAATCATCCAGTTTCCTAACAGGTCAAGCTGTAAATTTTTATAGGCGATATCATTAAACCCTGGAAGAAAAAATACACCCGCCAAAAGGCAACCAGCAGCGATGGCACCTAAACAAATCAGGAAATTCTCACTCAGGAATTGCATCACAAGCTGGCCTCTTCTTCCTCCAATTATCTTGATGACACCAATTTCCTTTAACCTCCTGGAGGCCATAAGACTTGAAATATTCACATAATTAGCCACGGCCAAAACCAAAACGAATAGTGCAATCACGGATAAAAGAATAATTGGACCTTGGCCCATAAAGCCTATCACATCTCGCTCGATCAAGTTCGCCTTTGAAACCAAATCGTTGAAAGGGATGACCTGGATATCCTGATAAGCTCTGTCAGGGTTTATGGAGTTTTGATCTTGACGGATGCCTTCAAGTTCTGTTTGCAATGGTAGCATCGCGTCTTCCTCCATCTGAACAAAGGTCCAGAACTCATTATTCCACTCACCCAATAAATCAGCCTCCTTACCTGTTTGATGGAAGGCATTAAAGTTCACCAAAACTTCAAAATGGAAAATCTCAATGTCCTTGAGGGGATCAAGAACAGCCCCTACTCTAAAGAACTTCTCCTCCCCATCCAGAATCAATGAAAGCTCTTGCCCAATTGCAGGCGTATCCTGAAATAATACTTCTGCAAATTTTGAGGTCAATATCACTTCACCTTCATCCTCAAGAGAACCTAGATAGCCACTTTCTAACCCATACGAAAACATCTGCATATAGGCGGGATCTACGAATTGGATTCGGGGGGAGTAAGATTCGTTATTGTAGATCAATACCTTCGAGCCATTGGAGACTCTTGTGATGTTCTTGATTGGTAAATTTCTGGACTTTAGTGTTTCGGTAAC
>CAZLUY010000736.1:0-4707 GCA_964562785.1 uncultured Limnohabitans sp.
TCCTCAAATAGACCCATTTCTCCGAAGAAGTCAGATTCGCCAAGTTCTGCTACCTTTTTGTCTCCTTCAGGCGCTTCATGAATTACATCAACGCTACCCTCCTGGATCACATAAAGGCATTTACCTTTGTCTCCTTGTTTAACAATGATTTCTCCATCCTTATAAAGTTTCCCGAGCTTCTTGTTTTTCATGACCATGGCGATTTATTATTGATATGTTCGATGCTAACGTACTTTTGGCGAGTCCATAAAGAAGACCAGGGTGAAGGAAACGCCTGAGGATATTTCTATAGCCAGCGCGGCCTGTGAATGTGTCCCAAAGAGCAGAGCTCATCCTGAGCGCAGAATGCTCTTCTGCTTGTTCTTTTCCAACAAGGTCCAGCAATCCTCTTTTCAAAACAGCAGATTTTTGAATGATTCTGGTGACCCGGAAGATCAATTTTCCAATCCGGTTATCCTTGTCAATGTCGCTGCATTTAGGTTTATAATACTTTTCAAAGTGCCTTTCACTGATCCCTTCGAAAATAGCTGTACTCGCTGCGGCTTTTGCCGTAATGAAGGCGGCTCCGATCCCATTTTTGTATAATTTGGAAGAGGCCGAGTCACCAATCATCACCACCCTGTCAGCATAAGCATGATTGCCTTGCTTTATGTTGATATAAGGATAGCACTGGCAAGGCAAGGCTCTTTTTACCGGAAAATCTTCAGGAAAACATGACTTTACCTCCCTGGAGTTGATAAAATTCTGTACGATATCCTTGTCTATGTCCTTGCCCAACAATACAAGAGTTACATAATTGTATTTGGGAATCAGTGCTCCGAATGTAATTTGTGGAAGATCTAACAAGAAAACATGCATGGAACTTCCCAGGTTTTTCTCTATATCTGCAGGCTTCATTAAAAATTCGCTGATGTAAGCACGGGTAACTTCTGGCAGCGAATAGGAAGTGCATATCCCTTTTAAAAGATCTAATGATTTAGGATTAAGCCCTACAGCTCCAACTACCAGATCATACTTCCGCAAAGCAGATTTAGAACTCCCCACCATCACTCCGTCCTCCATTCTTTCCAGACGGGTTACTTTTTCAGGAATAAGCCTGGCACCGTTCTCCTGGCATAGACCCACCAAATAATTATCAAACCCTTTCAGACTCTTGTCCAGGCAACCTTTAGGTCCACATCCCCTGAACACTGATGCGATGCGCCGCTCATCAGTCGGGGCGTGGATCCTCTTTGTCCCCTGCTCGGTATGTATAGTATAGGTGTTGATACCACGTTGTATAATTTCTGAAGGGATCACCAAACCATCTGTAGCCAATTCCTGAACCAATGATTCTGATATAATTCCCCCGCAATGATTGCACCCTGAAGAACCTATCTTCGTAAAATCCTTGGCTTCAAAAATATCGAGTTCAAGTTCAAGGTCGAATCTTCTGGCGTACTCGAGGACATAATAACTAAAAAAGCTTCCGGCAGGACCGCCCCCTATAACTGCAATACGGGAGCCGTCTGTCAATTCCATCCCTTGCTTAGTTGTTAAAGGCATTTTAGTTGCTTTTAGAAATGACGTGAACGAGTCGCAGATGAAGCATTTTAAATATGGTATGTGTCAGCAGCCCAGATCCGTTTAGCCCCATAAGTTAAAAGTAGCTCCGGAAAATTCTACATCATATGATATTTATCATTCAAAGGTGCCAATTGCTCCATCCAAAATCTTTGGGCAATTACGATGATGGAAGAATGAAGTTGGAAGTATGAGGTTAGTTAAGGATCGAACTTATACAATTTTGATCTGCTTGCTGTTTCCCCTTCTTCCTTAGTGCTATGTTGCCATGTTCATTAGAAATTGCTATCTTATTAAGCCATGACTGAACAAAAACGTCAACTTCAGGCCATTATGTTTACCGACATAGCTGGTTTCACTAAAATGATGGGCAGCGATTCAAAAAAAGCCCTACACCTTGTTAGTGACAATAGAGCCCTACAAAAACCACTCATAGAGCAGTATGGCGGTAAATGGCTAAAAGAAATGGGAGATGGAGTACTAGCCAGTTTTACCAGTGCTTATAACGCCGTTAAATGTGCAATAAATATTCAACAACAAGCTAATGAGCACCTCACAAATAAAATCCGAATAGGGATTCACTTAGGGGACGTTACGCTAGAGGAAGATGATGTTTTTGGAGATGGTGTAAATATTGCTTCAAGGCTGGAATCTATAGCTGATCCGGGAGGCATATATATCTCTGATTCCGTTCATACCTCGATTAGGGGTAATAGTGATATATTATCAATGTACCTGGGTGAAGTACAACTTAAAAATGTAAGTGAAAGGATTAGAACACATGCCATAATAGGCGAAGGATTGCCACTACCCTCTAAAACTAAAGTCAAAAAATTTTTCAATTCAGTAACAAAACCCAGATCGGTATTTAAATCTGTCTCTTTTTATAGCATATTAATAGGTGTTTTGATTATAGGGAGTTTGCTGCTTTGGAATAGGTTTTTTATGAACAACATTAACGATATCCAATCATTGGCAGTACTTCCTTTTTCAAATCACACTGGAGATTCAACTCAGGCGTACCTTGCCTCAGGGATGCACTTTGGACTTATTGGTGAGATAGGCCAATTAGGAGGAATACAGGTGATTTCAAGGACCTCCACCTTATCCTATGCCGAGACAGAAAAAACAATCAAAGAAATAGCTTCAGAATTGAATGTTGATGCAATTGTTGAAGCTTCGCTACTCAAAGCTGATGATCAGATCAATATTCAATTTAATTTAGTAAATGCATTTCCTGAAGAGCGTCAAATTTGGTCAAAAACTTATGAGATAGCAAAAGAAAATATTGTTAACCTATACAGTGAAGTGGCCAAAACTGTTGCGAATGAAATTAATATTAAACTTACCCCTCAGGCAAAAGACCTGCTTAAGAAAACATATTCTGTAAATCCGGAAGCGTATGAATTATTTATTAAGGGGAGAATCAGCCTTGCTTTACTAACACCTAAAGGATTCCAGGATGCGGAACAGTATTTTTTAAAATCAATAGAAATGGACCCTTTATTTGCTCCTGCTTATGGGGGATTATCAGGAATTTGGATCGCTAAAAAACAATTGACTCTAATATCGCCAGAAGTAGCTGATCCAAAAATGGAAGAATATCTGGCTAAGGCCTTTGAGCTGGATAGTACTGATGCTGAGGTTTGGCGCTGGCAGGCCGCCAAATTGGGAAATACGGATTTTGAATGGGAGGCCTGTAATAATGCATTGGATAAATGTCTTGAATTAAACCCTAATTTCTCGGAAGCCAGGGCATTTTATGCTCATATTCTTATGATTCAAAACAGATGGGATGAAGCGTGGGAACAAATGAACAGAGCCACAGAGACAGATCCTCTCAATCCTTTAATTAATGGGTTCCGAGGTGTTATGTTGGTACATCAGGGAAAATATGAAGAATATCTGCGCATATATGAGCCCCTGGATAACCCTGCCTTTGGCAATATTCTTCTTTTGAACGCCTTCACACTAACAAAACAATATAATAAAGCAATTGCACATTTGAAAAGGATTCTCCAGTTAGGTGGTCAGGAAGACCTTCTTAAAATACTTGAGGAAGCCTATGAAAGTGATGGTTTTAAAACAGCTGTGAACGAAACTGCCGATGCCTTGGCGAAAATAAGTGACGCCACACATATGTGGAATGGCATAGTTTTGCAGCTATATCTCTTAGCGGAGAATAGGGAGAAATCATTGTATTGGATGGAAAAAATGTACATCAGAAGAGACCCGAATCTACCCTATTATGCCGTGATAGGACCTCTTACAAAAGGCTATCAACAAGAACCCAGATATATTGAAATTATGGAAAGAATAAATCTTAGGTAAAGAAATTTCACGCACTTAGGAGAACCTTCACCCCAACCACCCTTCCCTATCCAAACTCCGATACTGAATGGCCTCACCTATATGGTGTCCACCCAAATCACGAACTCTTTCCAGATCAGCAATGGTTCTGGCCACTTTTAAAATTCGGTCATAGGTCCTTGCAGACAGGTTAAGGCGCTCCATAGCCCTAGCTGGCACGAGCGTCACGCTCGTGATCTGAGGAAGGACGAAATAAGAAGTACGAGGGACGAAGGAAGAAATACAAGGGACGAAGTTAGAAATGCGAGGTGCGAATTTAGAGAACATGATTATTGGTTTTGTTTGACCTTGTTTTTCCGGGCAGTTTTAATTGATACCACTACAATCGCCAAAAGTTCATTCGCCTCTTGCTTTAAATTTTTGATTTCTTTTCTACCCGGATCCAGGACCTCTTGAAATAATTCTAACCAATAAATGGATTCGTCTGCTTCTTCTTCTACAATTTTAAGTTTATTTATAAAATCTGCTGCTGACTTCGCCCGTTGGGAGGCCCTGTAGTTGGCTCCTACTGAACTTGAACATCGTATTAGCTGTCTCGCCCACGCATCATATTCCCGAGATTTAGGGATGCTCTTACAGAACTTCCAACAGTCAGTCGCAAATCTTTTAGTTCTAAATTTCAGATCTTGCATTCCTCTATTTTAGTGTCATTTCCAAATATTGTCACTGAAAATTCCATCTCGTACTTCGTACTTCCAACCTCGAACCTTAATTAGCCTAACCAACCCTCTCTATCTAACGAGCGATACTGAATAGCTTCACCTATATGATGTC
>CAZLUY010000737.1:0-3258 GCA_964562785.1 uncultured Limnohabitans sp.
CTGCCGGACTCCGTTGTGATGCCTGGTTTTGAGCTGAGTTGTATTGAGCAATATTATAAGGAACAGCTTGCCAAAAACTTTGGTGATAGGCATCTAATTCAAGGGAGATGCGCACATTTGACCGATCCACAGGAAATCCACAGACAGCAGGGACGCTTTAAGTGTATGCATCAGGATATGTGTAATCGAGGCTGTGTCTATGGGGGATATTTTAGCTCAAATGCATCCACAATACCTTGGGCTGAGAAAACCGGAAACCTGACTATAAGGCCTGACTCCATTGTCCATTCGGTTATTTATGATGATGATAAAGGTAAGGCCACTGGGGTCAGGATAATTGATAGAGAGACAGGTAATGAGATGGACTTTTATGCTAGGATCATTTTTGTGAATGCCTCTACCATAGCCTCAAATGCTATTCTTTTAAATTCTAAATCCTCAAGATTCCCAGATGGACTTGGAAATGATAGCGGGGTGCTGGGTAAGTATCTGGCTACGCATAATTACCGAGGGAAGGGTTATGCAACTTTTGAAGGCTTCCATGATAAAAAGCAGGAAGGGAAGCATGCAGGCCATGCCTATGTCCCTAGGTTTAGAAATGTATTCCAACAGGATACGGACTTCCTCCGAGGCTATTCAATCGGTATGGCCGGAGGCAGAGGCATGAGGTCCGACACCAGTATGATTGGTGATCAGCTTCGAGATAATCTACTAAATCAGGAGCTCAACAACGTTTGGGGAATGTCTGCCTGGATGCAAGGAGAAACAGTTCCGGTGGAAGACAATCATATGAGATTGAGCACAGATCAAACGGATAAGTATGGCATCCCCAAAATCATCCTTTCGGTAGAATGGAAGGAGAATGATGATAAAATGACTGCGGACTTTGTGGAGCAACAGACAGCTATGTTTGAAGCGGCTGGATTTACAAACATTGAGGTGCGAGATGCCGGCTCATTACCAGGTTCAGATATCCATGAAATGGGTGGAGCTAGAATGGGTAAAGACCCAAAGGAGTCTATCCTCAATGAATGGAATCAAGTGCATGGTTGCCAAAATGTATTTGTTTCGGATGGAGCCTGTATGACCAGTACGAGTACTCAAAACCCTACTTTGACCTTTATGGCAATAACAGCCAGAGCTGCGAACCACGCTGTAGATGAATTGAAAAAACTTAACCTTTAGAAATAAGACAGACCTATAATACCTACACTATGAAAAAACTTCTCTTACCTCTACTCATTATTTGTATGATTGGATTTAATGCTCCACAGGCTTCGGCTCAGCAAAATGGAGACCCATTGTACCAGGCACCATTAGGTGTTCAAGCCTATACCTTCAGAAACCAATGGGATAAAATGGGTGTCGAAGGGGTGCTGGATTACATTCAGAAAGTAGGAATCACTGAGCTCGAAGGAGGAACTCCAAAGGGTGTGAGTACTGAAGAGTTTTTAGGCATGCTTGAAGAAAGAGGTATTAGCCTTCCAAGTACAGGGACTGGATTTGAGGAACTGGAGAAAGATCCTCAAGCTGTGGCAGATAAGGCTAAAGCCTTAGGGGCTAAATATGTAATGTGTGCATGGATTCCACATAAAAGGGCTCAGTTCTCTAAAGCTGATGCAGATCGTGCAATCAAGGCATTCAATGAAGGTGGTAAAGTGCTTCAGGAAAATGGATTGATTTTCAAATACCATATCCATGGATATGAATTCCAGCCTTATGAAGATGCGACCTTACTAGAGTATATGATTGAGAACACAGACCCTGAGGCTGTGAAACTGCAAATGGATATACTTTGGACTCATTTCGGTGGAGGTGATCCTGTTGCTCTTTTAAAGAAATATGGAGATAGATGGGTATCCCTTCATTTAAAGGATTTAAGAAAAGGAACACCGAAAGACTTGACCGGAGGTACTAGTCATGAAAATGACGTGACCTTAGGAACAGGAGAAATTGATATTCCAGGTATCCTGAGAGAGTGCAATAGAATAGGAATAAAGCACATGTTTATTGAGGATGAAAGCGAAGAGGAGCTCGTCAATATTCCAAATAGCATTGCCTATCTGAAAAGCTTGAAGTATTAAGCTTTGGACAAAAAAATAGCCCAGCCTAAACTCTGGACTATGGTAGTAAAAAGTGGTGCAGAGGAACGGGCGGACCCAACTTCCACCCGGTGTCCCTCTGTCTGGTTGTTAAACACAAAATCTGACCTAACACCACATTGGTCTATTTGCACTAATGCAACGATAAATGAATCAGAGAAAGTTGCGAATAATCATTAAAGTATTTTATGGTAATCATTAATCCTTCAATGCAGTCAGAATGGGCATAAAAAACTTGAATTTTTTTCTCGAAGCTTACTCAAATTTTAGAAATTCAGGAATGAAGAAAGTTCTATTCAGCCTCACCCTCTCATTTCTTATTACTCTTTCCAAAGCTCAGGTTCCTGAGGATTTTAATGTGGTTTTGATCCATGTGGATGATTTGGGTTGGACTGATATTGCGGCACTTGGCTCTGATTTTTATGATACACCAAATATTGATAAGCTAGCCGGCGAGGGGATTCTCTTTGATAATTCATACGCAGCTGCGGCTATATGTTCGCCAACCCGAGCGGCATTGCTTACAGGGAAGTATCCGGCAACTCTCGGAATTACAGATTGGATTCGCGCAAAATTTCAAGGTAAAACCACTTCAGGAGAACCAGGTGAATTCGAAGAGTTTGAAGATAGACCCCTGAAAACCCCAAAAATCCAGGGCTATTTACCCTTGGAGGAAATGACGATAGCAGAATATCTGAAACCTTTGGGATATACAACTTTACATGTCGGCAAATGGCATTTAGGGCAGGAGGGATATCATCCCGATAATCAGGGTTTCGATGTAAATCTTGGAGGGAATGACCTGGGGCAACCACCAAGTTATTTTGATCCATACAAGCCCGCTCAGCCAAGAGAGTTTTATGAGATTACCACCCTAGAACCTAGAAAAGAAGGGGAGTTCTTGACTGATCGGGAAGGGGATGAAGTAGTGAGTTTTATTCAGCAAAATAAGGCTAAGCCTTTCTTTGTCCATTATGCGCCCTACGCGGTACATACACCCATCATGGGGCCGGAAGATTTGGTTGACAAGTATTCACAACGGGAGGGAGGAAATCAAAAGAATCCGACCTATGCTGCTTTGGTAGAGACTGTGGATCGGAATGTTGGGAAAATTGTGGAGGAATTGGACCGCTTAGGTCTTAGAGAAAAGACCCTG
>CAZLUY010000738.1:0-3695 GCA_964562785.1 uncultured Limnohabitans sp.
TCCCATTTCCAGACCCAGTAGTCTGTACTCTTCAAATTTTGCAGGAGTAACAAAGTCCGCCACCGGCAAATGCTTATCGGTAGGCTGGAGATACTGACCCATGGTCAAGATATCAACTCCAACATTTCTAAGGTCTTTCATGGTCTGGATGATCTCTTCTTCGGTCTCACCCAATCCCAACATGATACCTGATTTGGTTCTCATGCCTCCTTCTTTCAGTCGCTTCAGTACTTCCAAACTTCTATCGTACTTCGCTTGTATTCTTACCTTTTTGGTAAGACGAGCCACCGTTTCTAAATTATGTGAAACGATCTCGGGTGCCACATCGATGATACGTTGAAGATTCTCCCATTTTCCCTGGAAATCCGGGATGAGGGTTTCCATGGTCGTGCCTGGAGAGATCTCACGAACAGCTTCCACTGTTTTTACCCAAATAATGGAACCTCCGTCTTTCAGGTCATCACGGTCAACGGAAGTGATCACCGCATGCTTGATATTCATTTTCTTTATGGAATCAGCCACTTTCATTGGCTCCTCCAGATCGGCAGCCAAAGGTCGCCCGGTAGCAACGGCACAGAAACCACAGCTTCTTGTGCAGATATTACCCAATATCATAAATGTGGCAGTACCCGCGCCCCAACATTCACCCATATTCGGGCAGTTTCCGCTTTCGCAAATGGTGTGTAATTTATGTTGGCTGACGAGTCCCCGTACTTTCTTGTAATTCTCACCGGTCGGCAACTTCACTTTCAACCAACTCGGTTTGCGCTTTCTTTCTAAGAGCGCTGTTCCAGTTTCACTCACGCTTAATACTTATTGAATTTAGATCCGAAAAATATATTGGCATATAAGATGGGGAAGAACTGATAATTGTCTATTTGAGCCATGATCTCGATCTTTTCCAGGTAGGCATCCAAAGCGATGCCGGCTTCTATCCCGGAAATTCCTGTTTTCTTATTCGAATACTCAACAAACAATCCAAACTTCGCAAAAACACCTGGTTTGAATTGGACTTCATCAAATCCTCTTAATCCACCTGCTCTGCCGTAAATATTATCCTCATTATGACGCTCAGGGTCATACTTTTCAATTTCTAATCTGTTTTGATCACGATTGATGATCTCAAGGTACACCGGTTTCAAGAAGCCCAATGAAGGACCAATACCCCAGGTATAACCAAATTCTACTCCTTTCGAGCGGATCTTGTGGGCAACGATGTTTCGCGTACCATACATTCCTCTGAGAACAAAGAAGGAATTCAATTTGCCATAGTGATAGCCCTTACCATCACGATAGTATGGATTGAAACTTTTCTTCTGCTTGGGATGCTTCACGAAATTCATCTGGATCTCGAAGTTCACCCGCTTGTCATTGGTCTTGAAAAAATTCTTCTGGAAATTCAGACCCCAACCAAAGGTGTTGATCAGCAATCCACCCAGGACTTCTCTATTGTATGTAATATGCGTTTCACCATCATTGAAAATGGTTTCCTGGGCAACAGTCCTCCCCTGCAGCATAAATACTGCCAACATGAGCATAATAATATGTGGGAAAAACTTTTTCATCCTTGTTCGACACAAATTTACTGATTTCTAAGAAGGAGCTTAGTCTTGTAAGTTACAAAAATACGAGTAATTCAAGGGAATTATTGCAGGTCTGTGTCATTTTAGAAAATGAATGACATAAAAAAAGACTCCATTGTAGGAGTCCTTAAATTCTTTTTTGGATCTAAGTTAGTTGTGTATGTGGTGTATTATATACTAACCTCTGATTTTTCTACTTGTTTATCTACTTTAGAGTACGCCCCACATTGCGCCTTACGCGAACTACATGAAGCAGCTAAGGATGCAACAAAAAGCACTAAAGCGATATACGCAATTCCTTTTTTCATCTTTCCGAATTTAGATAATATCATTAAACTTAAGCAATATTAAATATTTTTACCCGTCTATCTTAAAAAAGTTACACTAAATATAAACGACTATTCAACAAATAAGCACATATGTCGGACAGACGCCAAGTTCGGGCTTACTATAATGAAACTCAAATATTTAGTAATAATTGCCTTTTCAGTGCATTTTTCTTTGTCCACCTCCTATGGACAAAAGATACCTTTGCAATTGATCAGCAGTCCTGAGATAAAACATAAAAAAAGCTTTAAGGACAGTTCAGCCTGTATTTCCTACCTCGATTCCAAGGTACTCGATCTCAGAAAAAAGGGCTATGCCTCTGCATCGCTTGACTCTATTGAGTCACATGACGATAGTTTAAAAGCTTATCTGCATATCGGTGAACGCTATACCTGGAACAGTCTCAGCTTTGACAGCATACCCATTGAGCTGATCTCCAGTTTTTACAGTCGGGTCAAACGAATTGAAGGCAAAGCCTATAGCCCGAAAGAGGGGCTTGAAATTGGGGAAAAGATCGTAACTCATTACGAAAATAACGGTTACCCTTTCGCCCGAATTGAATTTGATAGCCTCTTATTTGACTCCAATAAAGTATCCAAGAAGATCACCCTTATTCGGGGGCCTTTTATCCGCATCGATTCCCTAAGTATCAAGGGCGATATAAAGATCAACCCCTACGTGATCTACAGGAGCATTGGCCTCAGACCGGGAAGTGTATATTCCGAAAAAAAGATCGCTTCGATAAGCGCCCGAATAAATAACATGAATTACATGCAGAGTATCAGGAATCCTGAACTCTATTTCTCAGATAATAAAAACATTCTCTTCCTTTACATAGACCCACGTAAAAGCAATCGATTCTCAGGTATCCTTGGCTTTCAGAACGACCCCGCAACAGATGAACTCATCATTACCGGAGACCTGGATCTGGGATTGAACAATGTTTTCAAACAGGGCGAATGGATCAATCTACATTGGAACCGCTTTCAAAACGCATCGCAAAAACTGGATCTGAATCTGGGTTTCCCATACATCTTCAAGAGCCCCATTGGCATAGAAGGCGCCTTGAATCTATTCAAACAAGACAGTACTTTTCTTGATGTTCAGATAGAGGCCGGTCTTCTTTTCAGCATAAATCAATACAGTCGTGCAAGCCTGGTACTTTCAAGCAGACAGAGCAATACGCTATCAGCAAGTGCGGTCAACACAAATGAACTGGCCAGCGTATCTCTTGCCAATTACGGACTGATGTATGACTATACCAAAATGGATTATCAGATCAATCCTCGGAGTGGTTTTGCCTCAAGAGCCAAACTGATCTACAGCAATAAATCACTCAACAATGCAAGTGAAGCAGACAGTGTTGTATTGGATCCCAATCAATTACAGGCGGAACTTGACCTTTTTCTATTCATTCCAACCTTCAAAAAACAGACTTTAGGAATAATGCTGAAAAGTGCTGCCATCTTTAATGAGCAAATTTTCCAGAATGAGATGTTCCGTTTAGGAGGTCTTAAAACCCTCAGAGGCTTCAATGAAGAGTCTATTTATGCCTCTCATTATGCTATTGGAACCCTGGAATACAGATACTTATACGAAAAAAATGCCAATCTGAGGATCTTCACTGACATGGCCTGGATACAAAATCAAGGGATCTCAGATGTTGTTAATTATCTTGTTGGTTTCGGAGTTGGAGCAAGCTTGCAGACCAAGGCTGGAATCTTTAATATTGATTATGCCATGGGCAAACAAGCTAACCAAACCCTGCAACTCAGTGATGCAAAA
>CAZLUY010000739.1:0-9758 GCA_964562785.1 uncultured Limnohabitans sp.
TATTGGGATAAGAAAATAGCCAGAGCCATTAATAAGGTGGCTGAAGGTGAACCCATCGTCAACCTTGCGTCTCAGGAGTATTTCAAAGCAGTAGACAAAAAGACCTTAAAAAGTGATGTGATCAATATTCACTTCAAGGAGCACAAAGATGGTAGCTACAAGGTTATCGGTTTCTTCGCGAAGCAAGCTCGGGGATTGATGACCAACTACGCCATCAAAAACAGAATAAACGACCCAGCACAGCTCAAGACTTTCAATGAAGACAGATATGAGTATTCTATCCAATTGAGCACAGACTCTGACTGGGTGTTCGTTAGATAAGAATCTTTATTTCAGAGATTTAACTCTGTACCCAATTCCTGAATGCTAGGTATTTATAGTATTTTTAAACTATGAGTACCTAGCATTTTCATTATTTTGGGAAGATACCTTGCTATTCATTTTTTAATATTAGCCTTCTATTTTGGCTTATTCTCATTTCTAGCCAAGCTAGATTTTGGTTTTGAGAGCGGTCGTGTTCACGCCCCACATATATCCCTCAAAACTTTAATTGATCCAGAGCTTAGCGGTCCCGAAAGGCTTTGTATTGTTTTTGGTTCAGTCATTGGAGATTTTTTTGGAGCAGGAGATCCAGCTACGGATGTCTATTCCTGGAGGATAACAGACGCAACCGGCAATATTCTTTTTGAAGGTTCTGGTGGCGCAGGATTTCAAACTTTGAGTTTTACTTTTTCAGATCCCGGAGATTATGTGGTTTCCCTTCAAGTGAGTAGAGGCTCAAATATCATTTATCAGGGCAGCCAAACAGTAGAAGTTATAGATGGAGCTCAAATTCTTCTGGAACCTCGATATACTACTTGTTCGGATATTTCTCTCACGCTTTTAGCTATTGACCCTTCTAGCGTGGCCTTTGATGATTACATATTCGAATGGACGGATGAATCCGGATCTATCATCTCCACCACAAATGAACTTGCAGATCCTTTTCCAGGACAATACGAGGTAAGTTTTTATCAAGAAGATAGCCAGGGTAATATTACATGCGAACAGACTCTTGGGACCCAAGTTGAATTAGCCGATGAAGTGAAAATTCTGGCAAGCTCGGGGAGTACATGTCCTGGAGAGCCAGTAGAGTTTCAATCAGATCCTAGTATTGTAGGAAATTGGTATTTCATAAAGGAAGGAAATACAGAAGAGAAATTCCTAAGGACTGGAACTGGCATATTAATCGAACCAAGTTTCTTTTTGGATGGTCCTGGTGAATATGAAATAGTTTTCAGAGTTGAAGATTTGAGATTCCAAAGTTGTCAGCTAGAGGATCGGGTAGATTTAACTTATTATCCAAGACCGGAATTTGTGGTAATCGAAAGTTCCCCATCATCTGGCTGTAATGTACCTGACGGAACCGTTACCATTGAAGCAATCACTCCCTTCGATGATGTGGTAGTCCAAGATCTTTTCCAAAATTCTGGACCTTTAGCGCCCGGCGACACATTTCAATTTACTGGGCTTGAATCTGGAACTTTTACCGGATTAGGGACTCTGGGTGAATGTATTTTCCGCCAAGCTCTCGTGGTAGGTCTGGATAATCCTCCTGATAATCTGGACTTCAGTATTCTAGATTTGGTTGGAGAAATGTGTACTGAAACTGGGAAAATAGATGGCTCATTTATCATCGAATTGTCAGAATCCAGATCTGAAGGAGGCTACAGAGTGATCAATGAACGCGGATCAATTGTCAGAAGTCAACTCTTTGATGGAGGTGATCAATATCCTATTGAGATAGCCGGTGGGACCTATTATGTCGAAGTGTTCGATTTAGATGAATGTAAATTACCAGCAGGGCAGGAAGTAGAAGTTGGTGGTCTACAGCAAGTGCAATTTTTCGTTCAGAACGATATTTCTGTTTGCCAATCATTTGAATATCGCCCCATAACAGCACAAAACATTGAGTTCATGCTTACCCGTCCTGATGGATCCGAGGTCATTAAAAACTCAGGGGAATTCTTCACTCTAGACCAAGAAGGTGAGTATCAAATTCTAGGTATCTATCTGGATGATGATCAAACGATTTGTCCACGACAGCAAACCTTCAATGTAACCCTTGTAGACCCAATTGAATTCGAGCCGGTTCTGGTAGAGCAGGATTGCTTTGGCAACAGAATATATCAGGCATTGCTCACTGATGTAGATCCGGCAGACGCTGTTTTCACCTGGTTCAATGAATTGGAGGAGATTGTAAGTAAGGCAGAGTTTATGATCCCGGTAAGCAATGGGATGTATAAGTTGGACGTGCAACCACGAGGTTCCCAGGCCTGCCCTATCCCTCCCAAAGAGTTTTTGATTGAGGAACCCATTCTTTCTGTCGATCTCACCTTAGAGAGTAGCCAGCTTTGTGAATTTGGCCAACCCGCCATAATCAGTCTTACTTCCACATTTCCTGATGAAATCACTGATATAGAATGGAGGAGGTATGACGTGGTCACCCAACAAAACATCACCCCCCTTCCTGAATTCGACAATCAACCGGAAATCGAGGTTACCGAAGAAGGTATTTATGAGGCCTCTGTGTACAGCCGAATACCTGAAATAGGTAAGGACTGCGAATTGGGAAGAAATACCATTGAGGTTCTCATCGATCCCCAAAAGGTAGAATTTGAAATTCCATTAGAGCTTGAGATATGTGAGTCAATTGATTTCACTCCACAGACGGACGAAGATTTGATTATTCAATTAACGAGACCCGACGGAAGCATAGAAGAGAAAGCTTCAGGAGAAAGCTTCTTACTAGACCAAGCCGGTACTTATTCATTTCTGGGAATTGATAATTCAATGATGGGCAAGTGCCCAGATTTAAAGGAGATGATACTCCTTGTGAATGATATTCCAGCTTTTGAGCCAGAACTTAAAATTCAGGAATGTGATGGCAATCAGACCTATCGAGCAAGAGTAGAAAATTACTCACAGGATGAAGTTTCGTTCATTTGGCGGGATGGGGATGAAAATATAGTTGGAACTGATTCTCTTTTCAGGACTTCAGAAATTGGAATGTTCAGTCTTGAAGTTCAGCCGCTTCAAGGCGAAAATTGTCCCTCATCTCCTATGGAATTTGAAATCGAAGAGCTTGTTCTTGAGGTCGAAGTCAAGCTTGAAGCTGACCCCTTGTGTCCAGATGCGGAAACAACTCTAATCAGAGCTCTGGCGGATTTTGAAAATGTGGATTTAATTCAATGGCAGTTTACAGACATCAATGGAAACACCACTGACCTACCTCAATTTGAAAACCAAGAAGAGATAGAAGTCAATCAGGAAGGGACCTATGAAGTAAGTCTATTTAATGACTTGGGCTGCTTACTAGGAAATGACTTGGTTTTGGTACTCCGAGTAATGGATTCAGAGAGACCAGAATTAGAAGACTCTTACCAAATCTGCCCTAGATATGAGATTGGACCTGTATTAGATCCTGGGTCCTTTGCCGCATATGAATGGTATTTTGAAAATACGCTTGTTTCAACTAACCCTACCTACAAGCCTACTAATGTAGGAGAGTATACCGTTTTGGTAACTAGTCAGGAAGGCTGTAGCTATGCTGAAAGCTTCGAGACAATAGAAGAGTGTGAACTGAGGGTTAGCTTTCCAAATGCAATAGAGCCGGCAGACCCCGATAAACTCTTCTTGGTTTATACCAACTACCTGATAGACGAAATGGATGTCTCGATTTTCAATCAGTGGGGACAACTAGTATTCTATTGTAAAGAGTCAAATCTATTGTCTGAGGAAGCTGCATGCTTCTGGGATGGCACCTTTGAAGGAAAAAAGGTGCCCAATGGGTCTTATGCTGTTCGCATTAATTACAAGAATTTTGAAAGGAACATCACTGAGTTTCAACTGGGGACGATTTTGGTAATTGAGTAATACTTGTGATGAGAATCGCTTTCAGCGATTTTATTTCAACGGAAAAGTCCAAATCCGATATTTTTCATATTTTCATCGGATTCAATTCATGTTAATCAAACCCTAAATTCAAATAACCTATACTATGAGTGACAACATTAATCGGTCAGCCCTCTTTAATGCGAGTTGTTTCGCATTGATCACTACGGCCTTTACCTTCGCGATCCGAGCTGGTATTCTCGATCAACTTGGTGAAGATTTCGGGCTTTCCGCAGAGCAATTAGGCTTTATCAATTCCATGTGGTTCCTGGGCTTCCCCATCTCTATGATACTCGGTGGAATTTTTTACCATAAAGTCGGCCCAGCTAACATTATGAGAATAGCCTTTGTGACTCATTCCATCGGTATTCTTATGACCATATTTGCAGGAGGATACACTACTCTCCTGATTTCCACATTATTCATAGGTTTTGGTAACGGGTGTACCGAAGCAGCCTGTAATCCTATGATTGCGGATATGTATACGGGCGTCAAAATGAATAAAATGCTTAACCGCTTTCATATGTGGTTCCCAGGTGGAATCGTACTAGGAAGTTTAATCTCGAAGTTCATGACCGATATGAATATGGGCTGGGAGGCTCAAATTTGGATCATGATGGTTCCAACCGTGATTTATGCAGTTCTATTCTTTGGCAAGACTTTCCCAAAACCACAAGTACAAGGGTCAGACAACCTAATGGAAAATGTGAAAGCCATGTTCAGTCCGGTTTTCATATTTCTATTCATCTGCATGGCTTTGACAGCAATCTCAGAATTTGGCCCTCAGCAATGGGTAGGGTTGATTATGGGATCTAGTGGTGCAAGCCCAATGCTTATACTAGCACTTACCACCGGTGTAATGGCAGTAGCCAGATTCTTTGCAGGGCCTGTAGTAGGAAAACTTGGTCAAACAGGTGTTCTCCTGACGGGTGCAATTCTAGCCACCATTGGTGTGTATTTGTTTAGCTCGGTAACAGGACCTATGGCATATGTTGCCGCTGTTGTATTTGCTTTAGGTGTCGGATACTTCTGGCCAGTAATGGTAGGTGCAGTTGCACAAAGAGTTCCTTTGAGTGGTGCGCTTGGGATGTCCATCATTGGTGGAGTGGGTATGTTCTCCACAGCAATCTTCCAACCTATTATAGGTAGTTGGATTGATGAAGCCAATGCTGCGAAAGCCGCAGAGGGTCTCTCTGGAACTGCTCTGGAGCTTGCTGCAGGTCAGGACACCTTGGAAAAAATGCTATTGTTCCCTGGAACACTAATTATTCTCTTCACCATTTTCTTCTTTTGGCAAAAGAGTAATAAGCCGAGCTCGGCTCCGGCAACCTCACATTAAAAGAAAGCAGCCAAATGGCTGCTTTTTTGTTTCCCCTCGCTGGAGCTAATTATAAAGGATTTTGCCATAATCTATAATTGGCGATCTTTGCTAATTCTTAAATGATCCCTTTGAAAACTGGACTTCAAAAATTCGCGGAACAGATTATAAATCTTAAGTGGTTTATAATTATCGCCACCATTATTCTGACCACTATCCTAGGATTTCAGTTGCAGAATCTCAGTATCAATTCTGACATCCTAAAATCATTACCTGAAGAAGATAAAAATGCCAGTCTCCTTAAAGAGATAGGACGAAATTTTGGAGGACAAAATATTGGTCTCCTAATTCTAGAGACCGATAATGTCTACAACACCTCCACAATTGAGCACATTGCTTCTCTTACTGAAAGCTTGGGCGAAATTGAAGGCATCAACTCCGTTTCAAGTGTTACCAATATCATTAATATCAAAGGAGATGATTTTGGTCTAGAAGTAGGTCAGCTCGTGGACCCCTATGATATCCCAGAGTCGGACGAAGATTTCGACGCGTTGAGAGAAAATATTCAGAACAACAAGCTTTACAAAGGCTCTATTATTTCTGATGATGAAACCTCTGCCCTTATCATGTTTTATCTGGATGAGGAGGCAATCGTAAAGGATGTGGCTACTCAGGTCATTGAGGTGAGCGATGAGCTCAACCTCCCTGAAAATCTTTACTACGCCGGATCACCCATGTTAGTGAGTTATATTTCTGACTTGATGCGTAAGGACTTGACTACTCTCCTTCCCATCGCTTTTCTGGTTATTGCCCTAACCCTATTTTTTAGCTTTAGATCAGCTTCTGGTGTTCTTCTACCACTCATTTCATCATTGGTCGCCATTATTTGGACTCTTGGGAGTATTGCACTTTTGGGATACAACATGACCATGATTTCCAATAATATCCCAATCATCTTACTTGCTGTGGGGAGTGCATATAGCATCCATGTGGTGAACAAGATTAACCTGGTTAAGTCTGAGTCCAGAAAGGATAAAATAACGGAAGGATTAAGTTCTGTAACTATCCCAGTAATCCTGGCCGGGGTAACTACGGCAATTGGCTTTGTCTCTTTTATCTTTGGAGCCTACTTGGACATGGTTGTCGAGTTCGGAATATTCACATCTCTTGGCACCTTATATTCATGTGTTTTAGCCTTGACACTTGTCCCGGCTTTGATGGCTGTTGCCCCGGCTAAGCCAGGATCGGCAGAGGGTAAAGATGGCCCCAAGTTTAGAGCTCTGGATAAATTCTCAAGTCAGCTTTCGAGACTGGTTAATGAAAAAGCAAAACCAGTTTTCTGGTTTTGGATAATTCTGATTCTCGTAGGTGTGGCGGGGATTTTCTCCATTGAAAGAAGTGTAAATATCCAGGACTACTTCAAGCCTGGAAATCCGGCACGTAAGGCTGAACAAATCATGATGGAGAAGTTCGGAGGTACAAAGCCCGTCTTTATGCTTTTCGAAGGTGAGATACTGGATCCTCTTGTTCTTAATAAAATGAAGGAAGCTGCTCAATACATGGAGCAGAGTCCGGATATCAATTCTACCCTTTCAGTGGCCGATCTAATCGCAGAATTGAACTATGCCATCACTGGTGTCAGGGAAATCCCGCAGGATCCGGATCAAATTCAGCAATTGTGGTTTTTCCTTGAAGGCAATGAAACTCTTGATCGATTGGTCAGTGCGGATTTAACCCAGGGAATAATCATATCCAAATTCAAGTCTCCAGACAATGAATCAAAAAAGGTTTTCGCTGAATATATGGATGAATTTGTAGCCAATAATCAATCTGACGATTTCTCCATGCAGATTACCGGAATGCCCTTTGTAGACATTGTGATGGACAGAAGTTTGGTAAATAGCCAGATCGCTTCAATACTCATTGCATTGGTTTTTGTGATCATCGTGATAGGATTAATACTTAGATCTTTTAAGTATGGAATCCTTGCTACCATACCAATTATCGCTGCTATCATAATTTTATTTGGTTTGATGGGCTGGACTGGGATTTCATTAAATATTGCTACCGTTTTGGTGGCAAGCGTAGCTCTTGGGATTGGTATAGATTATTCCATCCATATCGTGGTTAATTTCAATAAGCAGTTCCAAATTCACCAAAATGCCAGACAGGCTGTTTCAGAAAGTATACTTTCAAGCGGTAAAGCGATAATCATTAATTTTATCGCCGTATCTCTCGGCTTTCTGGTTTTAGTGTTCTCTGATATGATCCCTTTGATTTATTTTGGTATACTCGTTGCAGCAAGTATGATCAGTTCAGGCTTGGGAGCTCTTACTTTATTCCCAGTAGTGCTCTACTCGGTTAATCGAAAAAATGATGAAGGTTAAATTCATTCTTATAATCTCAATTTTTGTTCTTTCGCTAGGTTCATTAAAGGCCCAGGATGCACAAGCTGTCCTTACCGAAATGGATCAACTTATGTCCGCTCCTATTGATCGGGTGGCGACTGTGGAAATAACTATCAAAAACAAAAAAGGAAACGAGACTGTCCGAGAGGCTAGCTTAAAGCAGAAAGGCGCAAATTATCGCCTATATCGATATACCAAACCTGAGAATAAAGCAGGCATTGCTACACTCTCCCACCCTGATGGAAAAATGTGGCTTTTCATGCCATCCTTTGGCAAAGCTGTTAAAATCACACTTTTGAGCAAGAGTCAGGCATTTACAGGAACTGATTTCTCGTATGAGGACATGAGCGGCATTCCCTATAGTGAAAGGTTCTCAGCTAGCCTTGGTTCATCTGAAAAGTCAGGAGAGTATATGCTAGACTTGTCCCCAAAAACCAAGGAAACAGAGTACTCAAGGATTCAAATTTCAATTAATGAGGAGTTCGGATACCCAACCGAAATGGCCTTTTACGACAAAAAAGGAAACAATATTAAAAAAGCTGTGTACTCCTACGTGAAGCAAGGTAAGTACTGGTATGCTGAGGAGGTGGTAATGACCGATCTTCGAAAAGATCATTCCACCAAAATTATAATTAAGGAGGTAACCTTCGATACGGGATTAAAAGATGAAGATTTCACCCTTGAAGAGCTTACCGGGAAATCAAAGTCCGATTAATTATTCAAAAAGTCGAAAGACTTCCCCTGATACTTTTTCTTGACTACTTCTTCTCTGACTGAGAAAATAGTTTGCAACGGCGATTCATCTGAAACCATATTCGCCAGCCATGCTGGTATTCCCTTCCCAGGATCAATTAGCATCTGAAAGGCAACTTCAATTTTGCCATTACCCAAATCCTTGACGATCCATTTACTGGTCCCTTTGAGCATGACGAGATCATCTGAGTCGTAGGGATAATCTTCTAATAGCTCAATGTCCACAGTTAAGGTTTGGTTATCCTTATCCCATGAGAACTCATTCTCATAAATCCCGAACCTATTTTTGTATGGAAAAGGTGCTGAAGCTTCGGCAAAATAGATCAATCGGGTATCTCCATCTTGTTCTAAAAGCTCAGTTTTTTTGAGCTTGTATCCCCAACTGGTCATTCCATCAATATCATGAATCAGCGCGACGAATGACGCAACTTCACCGGGCATGACCCCAACCGATCTAAACTCTTTAAAATCGGAACCCTCAACCTCTCTGTTAAAAACCTCTACCCCATCCTCAGATTTAACTGGTTCCCATTCCTGGGCATGAACCTGAGCAATCGATATAAGCCCTCCGAATAGTAATAAAATAAAGGATCTAGTCTTCACCAACGATTTCGATGCTTTCGGGAATGCCATATTTATATGTTTCAAATGACCGCTTGAATCTAGCCATTAGTTTCTCAACCAATTTCCGTGAAACAGCATGCTTATTTTTCTTGTAGCCTTTTTTCTTTTCAACGTACTTCTCAAAATATGGCTGTGCTTTTTCGAAGCCATTTAACTCTACTTTCTTGTAAATGGCTTGTAGAGTCTTCATGGGGTCCTTTTCCAATTCTTCAAATCTTACCTCAGTAAATCTTCCTTCCGGAATAAGTGACTTCTGATCGAAAAAATCATTCATGGTTCTTTCATAGAGATTGATAACCTGCGCTTTTCTTTCCTCCTCCGTCAGACTCTGCAATTCTAAATGAGGCATCATGTTTTTGAAAAAGTTATCGGTAGAAAGGTAAACCTCGATTGGGTTTCTATGAATATGAATAAACTTCGCATTGGGGAAAGCTCTCAGTAAATGATCCACTCTTCCAGTATGACTTGGATTTTTAGAAAGGTAGACTTTCTTCCCAGTGTTGACCAAGGATTTGGAAATAAGCATCCTATAGTCCTCATCCCATCGATGAAGTTTCTCGGGATCAGCGTTTTCAAACCTTAGACTTTCAGAATAAAATTGCTCAATATGCTTTGGGAACATCCAGAAATAATAAAAACTGAAAGCAGTTTTAGCCCCAAGGGCAAACTCTTCTTCTTGGGGTAGAGAAGTACCTAACACTACATTATCCCCAGCCCTTCTT
>CAZLUY010000740.1:0-4934 GCA_964562785.1 uncultured Limnohabitans sp.
TGATCCATTTCTCCATCATGGGCTCCATCCTTACAGCACTCATCCAGCTTGGCATATGCCTTTGGATCTCTCATCACGCTGTCGGCATTGTATCCAACTTTTGCGATTCTTTGTCTTAGGGTTTCAGGATCAGTTTTAGAATCCAAATAAGCAATATTCAATACCATTGTTTCCAAATCAAGATTCACAGACTTAACCCCTTTTTCGAAGGTTAGATCCTTTTCAAGAGTCTTTTTGCACATCTCACATACTGCAGATGTTTTGATGGCTACTGTTTTTATTTGTGCATTTGCAGCGAAGGCAAAAGCAAAGATTGCTAGTGTGAAGATTAACTTTTTCATATTCTTAGTTTTTAATTTTATATCTAATTCCTGCATAAATCACTCGGCCGGCAATTGGTCCCCATGTCATGGAAGCATCGAAGTTTGGACCAAAAGGATTTTCAGGGTCTACGATTGGATTTTCTTGTTTAAAGTTAAAGATATTCTCTCCTCCGAGATACACATTTCCCCAACGGAATCCTCGTGAAATTTGTGCATTGGCAAGGAAGAAGTCTGGAGACTGAGCGGCCAACTGAAACTCTTCTGGGCTGTCGCTGGTATTTGGCAATCTCTTAGGTCCATTCCAATTCAACGTAAAATCGGCTTTCCATTTTTCAAATGGTGTCGCGTAGGCGAGATTTACAAAGAATCTATCCTGACTCTGGAAAGGGACCTGCTGAAGGACTCCGTTTGTGGTCATCAGATTTTGATAGTTTTTATAGGCTGCCTTCACGTCTAATTGCTCAAGAATAGGGTAGCTCACCTCAAACTGGAAGCTTCTTGCATAAGAATCTCCTTGTAGGTTTTTGATTACCAAAAGATCTGAACTGATGTCCTGATCATAAATCAACTGGCTGCTAAAGTCAGTAATGAAATAGTCAGCTAAAAGGATCAAAGGCTTCTCATTGACCATGAAATTGCCTGAAAGACTTGCTCCATAATTCCAGGAAACCTCAGGCATTAGCTCTGCTTGAAATTGTATTTCTCTCGAAGAAACCCAGATCATACTATTTTCCATCAGCGCGTTTGGAGTACGGTATCCACGTCCTGCAGAACCTCTAAGCGTTAGGTTAGGAGTGAATGCCCATCTAGCATGAACTCTAGGAGTAAAGTAGGTTCCGAAGAGGTTATGGAAATCTGTTCTTGCTCCGGCGACAACGGTCAGGTTATCATTCGGTATAAAGTTGTACTCAAAGAAAAGCCCTGGGACTTTCTCCGTTCGCATGAAGGTAGAATCAATTCCATTTTCAGTATTGGCATCAAAGCTTTCGTCGAAATCGTCGATCAGAATACTTGCTCCAGTTTTGTATTGGTGAAAACTATTTCCAATGATGTTCTGGTAAATGAAGTTACCGTAGGCTGTTTTTTCAGTCCCTGAATAGATTCTTCTTCCTGCTCCACCTTCGAAATCCTGATAGGAAAGAGAGTACTGTAATCCCCAGCTTTGCGTAGGCTTATTGGGATAAATCATACCGATCTTCCCGAAGAGCTCAGCTTTGTTGGTATTTAGCTGATATCCGTAAACATCACTCGTCGCGAGGTCATCTCCAAAGTCGAATCCAAGTTGACCTCCGGAATTGTTGGCCGTGAAGAGGTTGAAACCTAGCTGAACCATAAGCCTGTCGCCTTCATACTTGTAGCGGTTAAGAAGGTTGATTTGACGACTCTTTGGAAGATCCATAAAGCCATCATCGTTTCCATCTATTTCGGAAGACATTTGATCGGCATGGAAGAGAATTCCAGTACTCCACTTATCGGAGATTTGGAATTGGCGATTGGCATTGGCTTCCAAACGTCCGAAGGAGTTGATGTATGCATTGAGATACCACTTATCCATCGTCTCTGGCTTGAACAGCTCCACATTGATCTGTCCTGTCATGGACTCATATCCATTGATTACGGAACCTGCGCCTTTGCCTACATCTATGGATTGTATCCAGGTTCCTGGAACAAATGACATTCCTTGACGAGAATTTAGGCCTCGGATATTTGGAATACCCTCTCTACTGATAAGAGTATATCTACCATCCAACCCCATCATTTGTATGGTTTTGGTACCTGTCACGGCATCCGCAAAGGACACGTCAACGGAAGCATTCGTTTCGAAACTTTCGGATAGGTTACAGCAGGCGGCTTTTTGAAGCTCTGCTTCTGTGATAAGATAATTTAGGAATGGAGCTTCATCCACGACTCCATCTGACTGGCCTCTGACGACAAATTCGTCCATGGCTTCATCAGACTCCTGAAGAGTAATAATCATCTCCTGATTGAAAACAGGAGCGAGCGTATCTGTGATGTACCCGATATAGGTTACAATTAATTTATCCTCGGCAGCCACATCGTCAATGGTGAAAGCTCCGGATGTATCTGTTATTGCACCGAAGGGTTTATCTAAAACCCTGATGGTTACCCCAATCAAATCACCTTCTGATTTAGATTGGACTTTACCTTTTACGGTGCCCTGTGCCCAGGAAATCAGGGGGCACAAAAGTGTAATTATAAATAGTTTGAATTTCATGTTAAGATCTTACTTGTTAAATACTAATTCAGGTCCCGCTAGGGGCTAGTAACAAGTGATCTTAAATAAGGTAGGATTGGAATAAAGCCTGGTAATCGGGTTTAGATTCCAGTAGTTGGGGCGATTCAGGCCAGTCATTGTTGATGGCTTCATCCTCTATAGGGATAAGGCTGACAACATATGCCAGAACGAATTCAGGAGATATATCAAACTTGACATCTGACTTACCAAAGAAATCGTCTGAATCTGGTTGCGTAACTTCGCTTTCGCAGCAATCCATTGGGCTTGCATCTTCGCCTCCACAGCAGTGTCCTTTCTCTGGATTAAAGGTTATTTCACTGGACTTTAAATCGTCACCGCAGTAATGATTAGCCCAGACAAGATTAACCTGTCCCAGAAGGAAGAAAAACAGAAGTGATATGGAAAGCCACTGCTTCATTGGGCGCAAAGGTCGCTAATTTTAAGCTAAATTCAAAACCAATTCTTCATACGTAGGGAGGATGGAAGGGTTTTCATCATTAATCTCCGCTGCTCGGAGGAGTAAACTTAACGACCTGATTAGAAGAGGGTTCGAGTTGATTCAGGTATTTATAAATCGCTCTTAGATCACTTTCCTTCATCCCTGCATACATAGTCCAGGGCATAATGGAGTTGAATTCTCCCATAGGCACATCGACATGCTTATAGTCAGGACCCGCATAAGCTTTGAATCGTGCTACAAACATATCTTCATCCCAAGCACCAATTCCATTTGCATGAGGTGTAATGTTTGATGAGGTTACTTTAGCCCCCCCAGGTAAAGGGAAATCTCTGCCTCCTGAAAAGGCCAACTCCTGAATAATCATCCCTTGCGGATCCGCTGGGGTGTGACATTCTATACATCCAGAAGCATTGGTCATGTAAGCGCCATAGGCCAAGACATCCTGGGGATTCGGTTTCTTCGTTGGACTTGCATTAGTGGGGACAGTCCGAATTATTGCACTGACTGGGAAATCTGCGGATGATTCAGGGATCTCATTTTCCTTCGGAGTTAAACTTCTGATATACGCGATTACATCATAGATATCCTCTGGATCCATTTTTCCATAGTACATATATGGCATTACAGGGAAAATGGGTTCGCCTTCATTATCAACCCCGGTTGTAATGACACGATAGAGCTCACCATCAGTGTAATCCCCAATTCCTGCTGGAGTAATGTTTTTTGCATAGAAGACCCCTGGGAATCCCATTTGATGATCGAATCGATCACCACCTTGACCGAGGGTGCCATCTTTTGGAGGACCAGCGAACTTACTGAAATCTCTTTCTGCATGACAATCCATGCAGAGCACCACATGGTGTGCGAGGTATCTTCCACGCTCGACGCGTTCGGTGCTATATTCAATTTTTAAATCTTCTGCAGGATCAACGCGCGGGAAGGAGAGTTGGAGAAAGGCTAGAGCCCCAACAATAACTAATAAGAGGAACGAAAAAATTATTCCAATAATCTTGATAAACTTTTTCATAGTAATGGGGGTAAATCACTGGAAATCAGAGTCAAAATAAGATTTTTAGGCTAAAAACTAATCGAAACCATAAAATTTATTTATGATTTCCGGCCTAACTGGAGATCTTTCCTTTGGGGACTTTGGAAAGATTAATCATATTTCATTTCCTCTTGAAGAACAGTATCTTGAAAAAAAATCCGATATGAAAAAGTTAATCGCCTCCCTTTTGTTTTTTGGAACTATTGTCTGCTATGGGCAAGAAAAAGAAGTGCTTTCTAATCTAGATAAGAAAGCAGACTTTTATACTGACATTGCTATGCAGCTCTGGAATAATCCCGAATTGGGATATTTGGAAACTGAGAGTTCAGCTCTCCTACAGCAAACCTTATCCGACGCAGGCTTCGAGATTACGGCTGGCGTTGCCGATATACCAACAGCCTTTGTGGCAGAATATGGCTCTGGTACTCCTATTATTGGGATCATGGCTGAATTTGACGCCTTACCAGGGGTGTCTCAAAAAGCAGTTCCGTATAGAGAGGCTGTTGTTGAGGGAGGAGCAGGCCACGCTTGCGGGCATCACTTGTTTGGATCCGCCTCTGTAGCCGCCGCTATCAGTGCCAAAGATTGGCTCGCTGAGAATGGAGGTTCTGGAACCATCAGATTATATGGTACCCCAGCTGAAGAAGGTGGAGGAGGAAAGGTCTATATGGCTAAGTCCGGCATTATGGATGATGTGGATGCCATGCTACACTGGCATGCCTCTTCTAATAATAGTGCCATTGCAGGCTCTTCTTTAGCTAATATTTCCACCAAGTTCAGGTTTTATGGGGAAGCGTCTCATGCAGCAGCTGCACCAGAGAGAGGTCGTTCGGCCCTGGACGGAGT
>CAZLUY010000741.1:0-8633 GCA_964562785.1 uncultured Limnohabitans sp.
TGCATTCTTATCTGGGTTAGCCTTAAGCTCAAGAATTTCTGATTCTAGAAGAACCTTCTCCAGCAAATCATCAACACCTTGGCCAGTCTTCGCAGAAATATCCTGAGATTGATATTTACCACCCCAGTCTTCTACAAGAAGGTTCATATTCGCTAACTCCTCCTTAATCTTATCAGGATTTGCATTAGGCTTATCCACCTTGTTAATGGCAAAGATCATTGGTACTCCAGCGACCTGTGCGTGGTTGATTGCTTCTTTTGTCTGAGGCATGATGCTGTCATCAGCTGCAATCACAATGATGGCGACGTCCGTGATCTTCGCACCACGTGCTCTCATCGCTGTAAAAGCCTCGTGACCCGGAGTATCAAGGAAAGCAATTTTATTTCCATCCTTAGTTCTCACATCATAAGCACCGATGTGCTGGGTAATACCTCCCGCCTCATCAGCAGTCACTTTAGACATTCTGATGTAATCGAGCAAAGAAGTTTTACCATGGTCAACGTGACCCATGATAGTCACGATAGGAGCTCTTTCTTCAAGATCGTCCTCGTTCTCTACCTCTTCTACTTCAATTTCGTCTTCAGCGTCCTTGGTGAATTCTACTTCGTACCCGAACTCATCTGCAATAATGGTAATTGCTTCAGCATCCAATCTCTGGTTAATGGAAACGAACATACCAAGACCCATGCATGTAGAGATGATCTCATTCACGCTGATGTCAAGAAGAGAAGCGAGATCATTTGCAGAGATAAACTCAGTCACCTTGAGCAACTTAGTTTCTTCTCCTCCTTCCATTTCAGCCTCTCTCTCTCGTTCGGCCTTCTTATCTTTTCTGCTCTTTGTCTTTCCTCCAGGCTTATTACCCTGAAGTCTCGCCAAAGTCTGCTTAATCTGATCCTGGATTTCCTTTTGGGTAGGTTCAGCTTTCTGAGGTCTCTGACCACCTTTCTGCCCTTTACCACCCTGGTTACGGTTACCCTGGTTTCTATTATTTCCTTTATCGATTCTCTTTCGAGGTCTCTTCTTTTCTCTGTTTCTCTCGTCAGAAGAAGCAACCGGACCACCTTTTTTCTTCTTTTCAGTAGGCAATTCGATTTTACCTAATACTGTCAGTCCTTTGAGGGAATCGGCTTTAGCGGCAATAACCTCTTTTGGAGCCTCCTCTTTCTTAGGTTCAGCTGGAGCTTCCTTCTTTTCAGGTTTAGCTGGAGCTTCAGCCTCTGGAGCCTTTTCTTCTTTTACCGGAGCTTTCTTTTCTTCCTGCTTAGGCGCGGCTTCTTTCTTAGCTTTTTTAGAAGCTGACTTTTTCCCTGCAGTTTTACTTAAATCAATTTTACCCAAAACCTTGATACCTTCCAGTTTTGGAGCCTCCGTAGAAGCTGGTTCTTCAGGCTTCTCCTCTGGCTTGGTCTCAGGTTCAGTTTCTTTCTTGGCGACAGGTTCTTCCTTAACCTCAGGAGTCTCTGGAGTTGGCTCAGGAGCCGGAGCAGGTTCAGGAGTAGATTCCTCCTTCTTCGGTTCTTGATCCAGTGAAATTGGCTCATGGCGTTTCCCTATTGAGAGGTGTGCAGCCTCTTCTTTTTCAAGGGCAGAAGATCTAAACTCCTTATTTAACACATCTACCTGTGCCATATTGATCTTGGAGTTAGGATTATTTTCTACCTCAAAGCCATTCTTGGCCAAAGTCTCCACGAGGGTCGCCATCCCCACGTTGAGCTTTCTGGCCACTTGGGCTAATCGCATCATTTTTTCTTCTGACATAAGCTAATTACTCTTTCGACTTAATCTAACTATCTTTTGCTGGGACTTAATCTCCCTTACTGTTCAAATTCTTGTTTCAAAATCCTGAAGATTTCCTCGATCGTCTCTTCTTCAAGTTCCGTTCTTCTGGTAAGGTCTTCCACAGAAAGGTTTAAAACACTCTTTGCTGTATCCAAACCAATTTTCTTCAACTCTTCCAAGATCCACTCATCGATCTCATCAGAGAACTCGGAAAGAAGAACATCTTCTTCTTCGAATTCACTCAACTCCCTGAATACATCAATCTCATAATCCACCAATCTGGATGCAAGTTTGATGTTATGACCGCCTTTACCAATGGCAAGGGAAACCTGATCTGGCTTCAAGTAAACCGAGATTCTTTTTGTATCCTCATCAGCAGTAAGAGAAGAAACCTTTGCAGGACTCAATGCTCTACTTACATATAGGTCAAGGTTCTCTGTGTAGTTGATTACATCAATGTTCTCATTCTGTAATTCTCTAACAACAGCATGAATTCTTGAACCTTTCATACCCACACAGGCACCTACCGGATCAATTCTATCGTCGTAAGACTCTACAGCAACCTTAGCACGCTCCCCTGGCTCACGAACAATCTTCACGATGGTGATCAAACCATCATATACTTCAGGAACCTCATTTTCGAAAAGTCTTTCGAGGAAGACTGGAGAAGTTCTGGAAAGAATGATTTTTGGAGAAGCATTGGACATATCAACTCTATGAACGATAGCCTTTACTGAATCCCCTTTTCTAAATCTATCCTTTGGAATCTGCTCACCTTTTGGAAGAATCAATTCATTTCCTTCATGATCGATAAGAAGCACCTCTCTACTAAGGATCTGATAAACCTCAGCAGTAACAATCTCACCTACTTGCTCTTCATACTTGTTGAAAAGAATGTCCTTCTCAAGATCCTTGATCCTCTGAATCAAAGTCTGTCTAGCCATCTGAACAGCTCTTCTTCCGAAATCCTCAAGCTCGATCTTCTCATAAACTTCCTCGCCAATCTCGAAATCAGGTTCAATTTTGATTGCATCAGAAAAACTGATTTTGTCAAAATCCCAAATATCCTCTGAGTTATCATCTACGATCTCACGATATCGGAAAATCTCCAAATCACCCTGATCCGCATTAATGGTCACATCAAAATTCTCGTCAGACTCAAACTTCTTTCGGATCATCGCTCTAAATACATCTTCAAGAATACGGATCATTGTAGGTCGATCCACATTTTTAGATCTCGCAAATTCTGCGAACGATTCAATTAAGACTTTGGCATCCATAAGGTTTATTTAAAAGATACTTGAACTATTGACTTTTCTATTTCTGTCCATGGAAGACTGACTTCCCTGGTTTTTAATTGCTTTGATTTTCCCTTTGCTTTTTCCTTCGCATTGAGCTTCAAAGTTTCTTCATCCATTTCTAGCAGAGTGCCCAAAACTTGGGTTCCGTCCTGCTTATACACCAAAAGATCTCTTCCAAGATTCTTCTGATATTGCCTTGGTGTCTGTAGCGGAATATCCACTCCAGGAGAAGATACTTCTAAAACAAAAGCATCCTCAATCAAATTATCTTCCTCTATCTCATTGGACAGAGCTCGACTAATCTCCGCACATATCTCAATGGTAACCCCTTGATCACCATCCACATATACATTCACTACCTGCTTTCCAGATCGCTCAGAAAGGTCCACTCCTACCAGATAATATGACTCATCCGGGAGCTCTCTTTCGACAATATTTGCTATTCGATCCTTAAGCACTTCAGACATATATAATGAAAGAGGGGACTTGGTGTCCCCTCAAGAAACTTCTAATACGCCACAAATGTAAAAATTTTTTTGAAGTAAAACCAATAACCCTCAGGAAGTAATCCTGTCACACTGAGTCTGATTCTATGACATTCATAGGGAATTCTCCACTTCAGATTTGACTGACTTGAAATCGATAAATATTAGTTAAAAAAAAGGTCGCAAAACGTTGAGAATTGTCCTCTTAACATAATAATTTTGCTAAAATCAAGAAACCTTAACTTCCCAAGGAGAAGGTCATCTTGGATTCTCTATCACCTTTAAAGCCAGTCAGTCAGAAATGGGATTATTTGACTTTTTTTCGAGCGATATCGCAATTGATTTGGGTACCGCAAACACCCTAATTATTTCCAAGGATAAGATCGTTGTAGACGAACCATCCATCATCGCCATTGATAAGTCAAATAACCGGGTTCTCGCTGTGGGTAGAGAGGCCATGAACATGCACGAAAAGACGCATGAAAATATCAAAACCATTCGACCACTGAAGGATGGAGTGATTGCGGATTTCTACGCAGCAGAACAAATGATCAGAGGGCTAATCAAAATGATCCCTGGTCAGAAGAAAGGTCTTTTCCCTCAATCGCATAGAATGGTCATCTGTATTCCTTCAGGAATCACAGAAGTGGAAAAAAGAGCTGTTCGGGATTCTGCAGAGCATGCAGGTGCCAAGGAGGTTTATATGATCTTTGAACCCATTGCAGCGGCCATTGGTATCGGCATTGATATCGAAAAACCGATGGGATCCATGATTGTCGATATCGGAGGTGGTACTACAGAAATTGCCCTTATCGCCTTATCAGGAATTGTTGCTGATCAATCCATTCGTGTTGCTGGGGATACCTTCACCAAGGATATCCTGGACTACATGAGAAGACAACACAATCTTTTGATTGGTGAACGATCTGCTGAGAAAGTGAAAATAGCTATCGGGTCAGCTTTGACCGAACTGGAAGAGGCTCCTGAAGACTATGAAATCAGAGGTAGAGATTTAATGACCGGTATTCCTAAGGTTATTAAGGTTTCATACTCCGAAATTGCATTTGCTCTGGACAAATCGGTTTCCAAAATAGAAGAAGCGGTTCTTAAAGCTCTTGAAATTGCTCCGCCAGAATTATCTGCGGACATCTATGACAATGGCATCCACCTTACAGGAGGTGGTGCATTACTGAAAGGTCTGGATAAGCGACTACATCAAAAAACAAAACTTCCAATTCATATCGCTGAGGACCCATTGAGAGCTGTGGTTAGAGGTACGGGTACAGCCCTTAAAAATGTGCACAGTTTCAGAACCGTCTTGATGAGCTAAACCCTAAATGCTAAGAGTACTCCAATTCCTTTATAAGCTTCGGGCATTTATCCTTTTTTTGGTTTTGGAGGTCGTGGCTATTGCTCTCATCGTTTCAAATAATTCTCCTCAAGGAGCGGCCTTTTTCAATAGCTCCTCCAGAATGGTCGGTTCTGTTTTGGAAACGCAAAACAGTATTGTTGATTTCTTCTCGCTTGACGAAGCAAATGAGGTGTTGCTGAGCGAAAACGCAGCTCTTCTTGAGCAAATCAATGTGACTTATACCAAGCCAGACTCAACATATTTCGCAATGGACTCCACATTCGAAGCGACTTTTGATGTATTGGGGGCCAGAGTAATAAGCAATTCTCTTCGATTTGCACATAACCACATTACCTTAAATAAAGGACGAGCCCATGGGGTCAAAGAGGGAATGGGGATTTTCAACCAGCAAGGTGTTGTTGGGAGAGTAAAGTCTGTTTCGGAAAACTTTGCAGTAGGCATTTCACTCCTTAACACTGACCTCCTTGTCTCTTCAAAAATCAAATCTTCGGATGTCTTCGGCTCAGTAAAATGGTTGGGTGTGGATTCGAAGGTTGCCAAACTCCTTTACGTTCCCAGACATGTTCAAGCTCAAGCCGGAGACTCAATTATCACCTCTGGATTTAATGCCGTGTTCCCTGAAGGTATCGCAATCGGTACCATTCTCGAAGTAAAAAACTCCGAAGATAACCCTAACTATCTAGACATTGATCTGGAATTGAGCACTGATTTCAGCCGAGTGGGATATGTATACCTGGTTCAGAATACGCAAATACCTGAATTAGATTCTCTTTATTCAAAATCGGAAATCCCAGATGAATATTAGAGCTATTTTTTCCATCACCTGGCAATTCCTTTTATTGTTGGCCATTCAGATTTTGTTCCTGAAAAACCTGGCTCTGTTTGGTGTGGCATTCTGCTTTCTGTATCTCATGGGAGTTCTATTGCTCCCAGTTTCCATTAAGCCCATTCCCCTAATGCTTATTGCCTTTGTCATGGGACTGAGCGTAGATATATTCTATGACACCTTGGGAATTCATACCGCAGCCATTGTGGCTCTGGCATTTTTTCGAGCCTCCTGGTTGAAATTTGTAAGCCCCACAGGTGGATATGATGAAGGGGATATTCCATCCCTTAGAAACCAAAGTACGAGCTGGTTTTTCAGCTATGCCTTCCCTTTGATTTTTGTCTTTTCCCTTGTGTTTTTTGCCATAGATTTTTGGGGCACAGGAAATTGGTTAAATGTCTTAAACAAAAGCTTTTTCTCCTCGATTTTAACCCTCGTTTTAATTATTATTGTACAACTCCTATTCTTCCCACGCCGAAGAGTAATTTAAATGAACGACCAACGCCCGCAGATTATCATTGTACTCATCTTTTTGGTGGGACTTGTGCTGCTTGTTAGATTATTTTCCATCCAGGTTTTGGATGATTCCTTCCTTAAAAAAGCTGAGCGAAATGCTGTTCAGCGAGTAGTAGACCACCCCTATCGCGGGTTGATTTACGACCGAAATGGAAAGCTCCTGGTATACAATGATCCCATCTTCGACTTAATGGTCGTTCCTAAAGAATTCACGCTTTCAGATACCACTCGTTTTCTCGAGCTTTTTGGAATGGAGAAGGAGGAGCTTCAAGAGAGGTATCAAGCCGCGAGAAAGTATTCCTACGTTAAGCCTTCTACGCTCAAGAAGCAGATTTCTACAAAAGATTTTGCGAGGATCCAAGATTACCTAATCGATTACCCAGGACTCTTTATCACAACCCGGTCGGTTCGTTCATACCCCGAGCCAATTGCTTCACATGCCTTGGGATACATAGGAGAAATCAGTGGGACTAGGCTTAATCGAGATACGACCGGATATTACTCCCAAGGGGACTATGTAGGGCTTAGTGGGATGGAGCGCTTTTACGAGAGTAGCCTAAGAGGTGAAAAGGGAGCCAAATACAAGATGGTGAATGTTCGTGGCATAGATAAAGGGGCATTTAAAGATGGAGCCTTTGACACCACCTCGGTAGAAGGCAAAAACATCACCTCCACGATCGATATGGATCTGCAGAAGTACGGAGAGTTCCTTATGCAAGGTAAAACCGGTTCTGTGGTGGCAATCGAACCAAAAACCGGTGAAATTCTTTCCATGATTTCAGCCCCATTCTACGACCCTAACGATCTTACGGGCGCTGAATTTGGACAAAATTATTTGGACCTAAATAGTCTCAACACAAAGCCTCTTTTCAACAGACCAGTCATGGCCATGTATCCTCCGGGATCTATCTTCAAAATTGTGCAAAGTTTGATTGGGCTACAGGAAGGTGTCCTCACTCCTAACACTACTTATGCCTGTAATAAGTCTTTGGTTGCATGCCATAATCATGACTCACCGGTTAACTTGTTTGGGGCAATCCGGAACAGTTGTAATCCTTACTATCATCAGGCCTTCAGAAAGATGCTCAACCGTGAGGTTTCGAGCAATACTTATAAGGACACTGAAATAGGGTTAACTGCTTGGAGAGAGAAAGTGCAGAACTTTGGCCTTGGTTCTCCACTAGGTGTTGATATGGGTGGGGAACGTGGTGGTTCAATTCCTTCTAGCAATTATTATGACAAAGTATATGGCAAAGGCCGTTGGAAATATTCTACCATTTACTCCTTATCTATAGGACAAGGAGAGCTGCAAGTGACACCTCTTCAAATGGCAAACCTAGCCGCTATTTTTGCAAACAAAGGATACTATTACACTCCTCATTTGATTAAAGCACTAGACGGAGATCCTAACAGAATACCCCAGAAGTATTTAACCAAAAATGAGGTAGGGGTTGATGCAAGGCATTTTGATTTGATTCATGACGCCATGGCTGAAGCAGTCTATGGCACCGCTGGCAGAGCAGTAATGGAGGATATCGTGATAGCAGGAAAAACCGGAACAGCTCAAAACCCACATGGTGAAGATCACTCAGTTTTTGTTGCATTCGCTCCGAAGGACGATCCAAAGATTGCAATTGCAGTGTATGTGGAAAATGCCGGCTGGGGAGGTAGAGCGGCAGCTAGTACAGCATCCCTCATGATAGAAAAGTATATCCGGGGTGAAGTACTTAGACGAGACCTTCAGGATTATGTATTGGCTGGGAATTTCATTTATTGATGCGCTCAGATCTACAGGTAAATAGAGTTGATTGGATTATCATTCTAATCTATGCCACACTGGTTATCATTGGTTGGTTCAATATTTATGCAGCCGTTTATGATGGAACCGATGCCAAGAGCATTTTTGATTTCGGGATAAACTCCGGAAAACAATTGGTATGGATGGGAACTGCAGTGGTCCTCATTATACTTATCATGGCTGCCGATTATCGACTATTCGAGAATCTGGCAATCCCCCTTTATTTGGTCTTTTTAGTGTTACTCATCCTTACCCCTTTTGTGGGAAAGGAAGTAAATGGTCAGATTCTATCCATAGGAGTAGGCGCATTCAGAATTCAGCCTGGAGAGTTTGCCAAGTTTGCTACAGCCTTGGCCTTGGCCAAATTCATGGAAAGGCCAACTTTTGACATGACCAAGACGAATTATCAGGCCAAGGCTTTTGGAATTCTTCTTCTTCCTGTGATCCTCATTCTTTTGCAGCCTGATACAGGAACTGCCATGGTCTTCTTCTCCATCTTGTTGATGTTTTATCGTGAAGGATTCCCTGCCAAATATTATCTCTTAGGTTTTGG
>CAZLUY010000742.1:0-3615 GCA_964562785.1 uncultured Limnohabitans sp.
ATTGGTGGATCTTTCCAGCATGGCTACCATGAATTTTGGTAACGTTAGCCAATACGCTTTCAATAAGAATTCGAATCTATTGGCTTACACGGTTGATGCCGCTGAGATGGTAGGTAATGGGCTTTACTTATACGACCTACAGAGCAGCACATTAAGAAATCTAGATAGCGATAGAAAAAAATACTCGGATCTTACCTGGGACGACGCTGCTGTTTTAAAGGAAAATTGGGCAGCTAGGGGAAATCAAATTGCAGTTATTAAGGGTACGGACGCTGATACTTTGGAACAAAGAATCAACACCCTTCTAGTGCTGTCAAATGTAGGTCAGAATCCTACGAAGTACGAATTGGATCCTTCATCCTTGAATAATTTCCCGGAAAACTATGTGGTATCAGAGAAAGGTAATTTGAGATTCAGTAATGATGGAAGCTTTGTTCTTTTTGGCATCAAAGAGCAGGAAGAGAAAATGAAGTTGAGCAAGGATACGGTAGCTAATCTCGATGTCTTCCACTGGAATGATGAAACCATCAATACCGTGCAAAGAAGAAGAGCTAACCGCAACAGGAACTTTACCTATTGGGCATCCTATCAATTTGGAAACAATAAGTTCACGCAACTCACGGATGATTCCATGAGAGAATTGATGGTTTCCAGACATTCGGATTATTGGGTTGGACGTGACCCTAAGCCATACATCAACGATGTGAATTGGGGTGTTTCACCAGCTGATCTTTACAGAGTCAATCTAAAAACTGGGGAGAGAGAAGAAGTTGTCAAGCTCGTTAAAAGGCCTTTGGGTTATTCACCTGATGGCAGATATTATGCACTTCAAAAGGATTCGGCTATTCATGTTGTTGATTTAGCGAGTAATCAATTGACGAATGTATCTGATGCAACCGGGGTGCAGTTCATGAATCTGGAACATCCCTATCCGCATGAGAAGCCCCCTTTCGGAGCTGCCGGTTGGACTAAAGATGGAAGCAGCATAATCCTCAATCACAAGTATGATTTATGGGCTATCAAGCTTGATGGTTCCGGAGGTGAAAACATCACTCAGGGCATCGGAGATGAAGAAGAAATCCGATTCCGATATGTGAATCTTGACTTCCAACAACCATACATCGACACAGATGAGCCAATACTTTTAAGTGCCTATGGAGAGTGGACCAAAAAAGAAGGCTTCTTTGAATTGGATATGGGCAAAAAGCCAAAGGAATTGGTCTATGAAGATTATGCTTTTGGCAACTTAGAAAAAGCTAAAAATTCAGATCAAGTGGTATTTACAAGACAGTCATTTGTAGAATACGGTGACTTCCATGTGAGCGACCTTTCCTTCAAGGAAACTCAGCAGCTAACTGAAGCAAATCCTCAACAAGCAGATTACAAATGGGGATCAAAGGTTCTTATCGATTATACTAACAGCAAGGGTGAAAAGCTTCAGGGAACTCTCACTCTTCCACCAGATTATGAAGAGGGTAAGAAATATCCAATGGTGGTTTATTTCTATGAAAAGATGTCCAATCTGCATAATCGATACAGCATGCCGGTCTATGATGATAGACCTCATGCCTCCACTTATGCAAGCTCTGGCTACCTATTCTTCCAACCAGATAATGTTTATGAAGAAGGTAGACCTGGTACCAGCTCTCTGGATTGTATCACTTCAGCCGTACAAGAAGTAATCGATCGAGGCTATGCAGACCCAGAGCGTATAGGTCTTCAGGGCCATAGCTGGGGCGGCTATCAGTCCTCATTTATTCTAACTCAGACCGATATGTTTAAGTGCGTGGTGACTGGAGCACCTCCGACGGATCTGGAAAGTTTCTACAATAATATCTATGGTAACACCGGAACCAATCATAATGGAATCATGGAGATTGGTCAGGTGCGAATGGGTAGAGGTGTTACTCCCTGGACTCATCGTGAGATCTATCAGCGTGAAAATCCAATGTTCCATGCCCCTAATATCAAAGTCCCTTTTATGATTCTACATGGGACTGTAGATGGCGCAGTGGATTGGACACAGGGTCTTGAATTTTATAATGCTGCCAGAAGGCTGGGCAAAGAAGTAATCTTCCTCTCCTATCCAGGGGAGCCTCATCACCTTTCCAAGGAGGCAAACCAAAAGGATTTCCAAACTCGCATGAAGCAGTATTTCGATCATTATCTGATAGATGCAGAAGCTCCAGATTGGATGAAACGAGGAATACCACATTTGGAAAAGCTTTACGAAAAGGCCAACTAAATAATGAATTATAGCTAAATGGATGGCAGTACCCGCCATCCATTTTTAAACCCCAATACTTTGGAAAAGGAAATAAAAAGAATACGATTTGGTGAAGAAGGATAAGTGGAGCTATCTCCATTTTTCTTGGTTCCCTTTCCTTTGTCGGGATACTTTGCTTCAAGTTTCCTGAACAGCTGACCACTCCTGAATTCCGGGAAATCTATACCGCTGAGATGGTAGAAAATCTTATGTATGGAGCCATTATCGCTACTTTTTTCTTTGGCTTATTAAGTATCCTGCTAAGCAAAAAGAAGAGATACGCTGCATTTGGAATAGCCTTAGGAGTACTTTCGGTTGTCTTTGGAGGATTCACGGTCGAAGGTCGGGCAGTGGAGAAAGTGAGTTGGAGCATTGGACTGGATTGGCTGATTCTCGATCTCTTTATTATGGCTCTTCTGTTTGTTCCGATTGAACTGGTATTTCCTAAGAATAAACTCCAGACCAAGTTTCACTCCGAGTGGAGAACCGACCTGATTTACTTTGGCATCAGTCACCTGGCAATCCAGTTTTTTGCGGTGGTGACCAGAAAACCAGCAGAGGCATTTTTTGGATGGATGAAACTGGATGCTTTGCAGGCTTGGGTTTCGGGACTACCTTTTATTCTGGAGCTATTTCTTGCTTTGCTGATTACGGATTTATTCCAGTATTGGACACATAGAATATTTCATTCTCATCATTATCTCTGGAGATTTCATGCAGTTCACCACTCCATCAAGAACATGGACTGGCTGGCAGGATCAAGGATACATTTTGTAGATATTTTTCTGACTCGATCCATCACCTACTTGCCGCTCTATGTGCTAGGTTTTTCGACGCTGATCTTCAATGTCTACATCGTTTTTATAGCCGTTCATGCTGTGTTGATTCATGCCAACACCAGTATCAATTTCGGTTTCTTAATGTATCTGATCACCACCCCACAATACCACCACTGGCATCATTGTGAAGAGCCGGAATTCTATGGTACAAACTACGCGGTGGTCTTTCCTTTTATCGATAGGATTTTTGGGACTTATCATCTGCCGGGAAATGAATGGCCAAAAGGTACAGGACTGGTGGATGCCTCCTTTCCTAAAGGATTTCTTAGACAACTAGTCTACCCCTTTGGGAAAAATCCATTTAAAAACGACCTAAGTCCAGAGGAAAGAAGTAAGCGCTAGTTTTCCTTCGATCCCCGTGCTTATTGACTATCAATTCATTAGATTAATAGGCATAAATAGGATTTCCTATCTAGTCCAAATAGGAAATCGAACTGAAGTTCAAGGGAATAAGCCCCCATAGAACTTCACCCAATTTTAAGCTATGATTAAATTTTTTCGTCGGATTCG
>CAZLUY010000743.1:0-14146 GCA_964562785.1 uncultured Limnohabitans sp.
CTCTCCTTTGATTCATTTTTTGGTTCAGAGGCCTCAATCTTTTTCTCTGGTGCTATTGAAGTCTTCTTTTCTTCCTGAACATCATAAAGCTTCGCTTTCAGCTTCTTCATCTCAATTTCTGTTTTATTCAGTTTGTCTGAAAGGTTATTGATTGAGAGATAGCTAAAAAGCCAGGATACCAAAAAGATAATGAACCCGACTAGCATGATCGTGACCATGTTATCGGAGTTGATTTCATTCATTCCGAAAATACCGCCCAGAGTATCAAATGCGATAAAGAAAATCGAGAATAGGGCAAAAAATATTAAAAGAACTATCTGAAAGAATTTCGAGGTTTTCTGCATAGCAAAGTGATTAACAATGGAATATACTAAACGGACTGAATACTGGAAAGCTTCTGATACATGCCTTCAGTTTGCATAAGCTCTGAATGAGTACCTCTTTGAATAATCCTTCCTTTTTCTATAACAAGTATCTCATTCGCATGCTGTATGGTACTTAATCTATGCGCGATAACTAAGGTAGTCCGGTTTTCCATAAGTTTTGTCAAAGCCTCCTGGACCAATAACTCGGACTCACTATCCAAAGCCGAAGTGGCCTCATCAAGAATAAGAATAGCAGGGTTTTTCAGGATGGCTCGCGCAATACTTATCCGCTGTCTTTGTCCTCCGGAAAGTTTTGATCCACGTTCACCAATATTGGCAGAATATCCACCTTCCATTTCTGAGATGAAGTTATGGGCGTTGGCGATTTTCGCAGCCTCGATCACTTGGTCCTCAGTCACGTGTTCAGATCCGAAAGCGATATTGTTGAAAACTGTGTCATTGAAAAGAATGGATTCCTGAGTAACGATCCCCATTTCCTTTCTGAGGTCAGACAGCCTGATTTCCTGAATATTAATCCCATCGATGAGTATTTCCCCAGAACTAGGATCATAAAATCTAGGGACTAGATCTGCACAGGTTGACTTGCCACCACCGGATGGACCAACCAGAGCAATGGTTTTTCCTTTTTCCAGAGAGAAACTTACCTCTTTGATCACTAATTCATCCTCATACCCGAAACTCACATTTTTAAATTCAATACCGGAATCGAAGGAGTCAAATATCTGGGGGTTCTGGACATCTTTAATTTTACTGTCTGTATCAATCACTTCAAAAATCCGATCAGCAGATGCTATACCTCTTTGAATATTACTGACAGCTCTGGAAATCTCCTTCGCAGGATTTAGTACCTGAGTAAATATGATGATGTATGTGATGAAGTCACTGGCGCTTAAAGCTGATTCACCTGATAAAACCAAGCTTCCTCCATAAACAAGAATTCCAGCTACCACTGTCACACCGAGGAATTGAGAAATAGGCGAGGCAAGCTCATTCTTACGCGCCATGTTAACATTGATTCCCGCATATTGATCAGTTTCCTGATCAAATTTTCCTCGCATAAAACGCTCAGCATTGAAGGCTTTAATTACTCGCATTCCACCAAGGGTTTCATCCAGGATGTTTACAATCCGTCCAAGTGACTCTTGACTCTCCACAGCCTTTTTCTTCAATCGCCTAGTGATACCACCGATGATTGCTCCTGAAATTGGGATTATAAGAATGGTGAAAACGGTAAGTTTCACCGACATGAAAAACAGAACCGAAAAGTATAAGATTATTGTAGCTGGCTCTCTGAAAACAACTCTTAGAGATTGAACTATGGTGTTTTCGACCTCCTGGACATCATTCGTCATTTTTGACATCAGGTCTCCTTTTCTCTCATTTGAGAAATAACCAATGTGTAGGAGGCTTACTTTGTCAAAAATGTCGGTTCGCATTCTCTTGATGACAATAGCCCTTACTTTGGCAAGTACTACACCCGATAAATAGGTGAAGAGGTTAGCCAGGAAAACCGAAATAACTATGATAATACATACATAGAGTAGCGTGCCCAGTTTCCCATAGACCTCTGAAACTTCGAGGAAATAGTAATTGAAAAGGTGTGAGAAATAGCCAATGGAGAAGCTGAAATCTGGTTTCTCCTGAAAGGATGTGATCACTTCTGGATCCACTTGTTCGAAAATCACATCGAACAGTGGCTTGAGCAAAGTAAAATTTAGCAATCCGAAGATGATTGCCAGTAGTGCGTAAAATATGTAAACCGGGACAAAGCGACTGTAGGGCTTTGCATAAGATAGAATCCGGAGATAGGTCTTCATCTAATTTAAGAGCAATTCGAGCGCAAGTTACGCAAAAACCGATTCTCGGGTTTTTAGAAGTTATAATCTGGTCTTACAAAATTCCACCTCAGGGCTAGCTGAATATAATTGCTGGACTCAGGGGCATCCAAGTCCTCAGCAGTTCTTCTCCTATAAGAAAATCCTCCATCAATAAAGAAATTGTGTCTCAGCATATAGCTCGCATTCAAATTGGCCTGCACCACTTGGTTTTCAACTCCCTGTCCAATTGGATTATCAAAAAGACCTGTTGGACTTCCTTCTAATCTGTTCTTGAGTACGTCTCCACCATAATTGGTTTCTTCATCCGGATCCGCCCCGAAGAATTGATACATACCGAGGATGGTGAGGTTAAGTTTTGGAACTGGTTGATACCTTATGATAGATACCGCCTCTCTAAAGTTTGCACCTCGAGGGTGAGAAAGTGGGTTTCTCCAATTACTGTAGGACTGATAATCCACTTTTTCCTGAAAGGTGTATGGTCGGGCTTGATTGTATTCTAATTGCAGGTCTAGATTAGACAACTTGAACACATTGATGTATTTGAAACCTGCCTGTAAACCATATTTATTTCTTTTAGACTGTTTACCATCCTGACCAAAAAATTCACTAAAGACAAATTCGTCTAATGCCATTTGTCCATAGAGCTGCATTCCAGGGACTAGATTCCATTTTAAATCCGTACCCAACATTATCTTATCAGGTGTCCCAAGGGATTGCTCAACCCATCTAAAGAAAATAATGGGATTGAAATAGTTGAAGTTGGCTTGATCCGTCATTACTGACTCGAAGAAACCAATGTTCAACTTTTTCCCAACATCAAGCCCTAACCTATGGAGTGAAAACCATTTCTGAGGATACCTGCCATCAGTAGGTCTACCACGATCATAGAAGACATCTGCGGTCATTTGTGTCCATAAGTTTGTCAGCTGAAACTTCCATACTTTGGTGTTCAGCTTGACGAACATGTAGGGTGTGGAAAAGTCTGAGAGAATAAAGGATCTGTAACCCTCACCTACAAAATTTCTGTCATGCCCTACTTGGGCTTGGATGTTTTTCGTGAAATGAAAGTTCACATGACCTTGGGCTGAGAAGTAACTGTAACCCTCGGTTTGATATTCTTTCCAAAAGGCCTCACCAGGAACAGCTCCATTGTACTCTGCATAATCTTTTATCCATGTCGGGAAAAAAGCTTCAGAGGCCGTGAATTGGGTATAGAAACTTACCTTCTTATCTATTGCTCCTCGAACCACCAATCCACGGGTAAGTCGATTTGGATTCTGATCGTTGTCTGACTCGAAACCGCCATTTAGATAGATAACAGGGCTCAGATGAATGTCAAACTCATCACTATAGTAATGAGCAAAATCACCGGGCCTCCTATAAATAGCATTGAATAGTGGCTTTTTGGATTCAGGAGTTTCTCTTTGCACGAACTCCCAATTGTCTTGGCTTAGGTAGTCAAGATTGAATTGATCAGATCTTGTTCTAATGACATCTGTTTGAGCCAGGCTATCTAGATACTTGGCCAGAATATCTCTCCTCACTGGCTTAAATCCGGTCATAAAGAATGGATTATTTACTCCCTGAAGAATCTCATACCGCTCAAATCGATGAAAATAATCTCGGTCATACGGCACATAACTTCCTTGAGCAAATGCCAAAAAGGGAAGAAAGATTAGGGTGAAGATCGCAGTCGTTTTGAGACAAACGGAGTATTTTCGCATCTAGATCTATTAAGGAAAGAATAGGTCAAGAAAATATTATGCCTAAAGCGGTGTTATTGGGCAAAAAAAGAACTTGAGAAAACTCCTTGAGAAATACCAAATAAAGATTTGGTCAAGAATGGGAAAAAGAATAACTTTGCATTCCAATTCGGAAAAAGAGAAAAAATCTAACGATATGAAAAGCGATATTCATCCAAACTATAGAGAAGTAGTCTTTTATGATACTTCCAGCGAGTTTAAGTTTTTGACGAAGTCCACTATCGAGACTTCTGAGACTATTCAGTGGGAAGACGGTAACGAATACCCGCTTTATAAAATTGAAGTGAGCTCTCAGTCTCACCCATTCTACACAGGTAAGAAGATGCTTCTTGATACTGCAGGTAGAGTTGAGAAATTCAACAGAAGATACGCTAAGAAATAATAGCATAAGTCTTCTGCATAAAAGTCTTCCAGAGCATTGTTTCTGGAAGACTTTTTTATTTTTGCCCTATGGAGGAATTTGTACTGTTTGATGATCCAGCCATTCGCGGATCTTTACTCCCTTTCACCTTTACTAGACCTGTTGCAGACATCCGGATTGGGATACTTAAAATCTCGGAAAAGTGGGAAAAGCTTCTAAATGCGAAAGCTAGATTTCATACCCAGAAATATCTTCAGCAGAAGTTTCCAGGATCTGAAAAAAGCAGACTTTGGATCAATGGAGCTTGGATTCCTGATCATTCTGTTAAGGGGCTTTTAGGGGAATTAGGGGATAAGCAGGCCTTATTCTCTGGCAAAACATTGCTAGCATGCTACATTGGTGAGACCGAGAAAAACCTGAGTGATATTCAAGGTCGAGAGGAAATCCAAATCGAACAGGCTCCACATCTATTAGAGAAAAACTGGAATATTTTCCAATACAATGGTCAGCAAATCAAAGCTGATTTTGACCTTATTACAGCTGGTCGAACTTCTCAAAAAATAAAAGATCCTTTTACCAGAATCTACAATGAAGATCAAGTCTTTGTAGAGGAAGGTGTACAGGTTAGAGCAGCAATTCTAAATGCCGAAAATGGTCCTATTTATCTGGGTAAAGGTTCCGAAGTGCAGGAAGGTGCAGTTATTCGAGGGCCCTTTTCTCTTGGTGAAAAATCTGTGGTGAATATGGGTGCAAAGATTCGTGGAGATACGACAATTGGACCATATTCTAAAGTAGGTGGCGAGGTCGGAAATTCCGTCCTATTTGGATACAGCAACAAGGGGCATGAAGGATACCTAGGGAACTCCGTACTGGGAGAGTGGTGTAATTTAGGTGCAGATACTAATACCAGTAACTTGAAGAATAACTATGCTCCTGTGAAAGTATGGGAATATACTAGAGGTGGCTTTGCTAATACCGGATTGCAATTCTGTGGTCTGATGATGGGCGATCACTCCAAGTGTGGGATTAATACCATGTTCAACACAGGGACGGTCGTTGGAATCGGAGCAAATATCTTCGGTTCAGGATTCCCAAGGAATTTTGTCCCCTCTTTTTCATGGGGTGGAGCAGCTGGCTTTACCACTTTTCAATTCAATAAGTTTAAGCAAACGGCCATTGCTGTTATGAAGAGAAGAGGCTTGGATTGGACAGATTCAGAAGAAGAAATCCTGAAATACATCTTTGAATACACAAAGGCTTACCGAATCTGGGAGAAATCCTCTTAATTTAACTTATGCGATTTTCCTCAATTCCTGGGCTCGAAGAGACTAAAAAGAAACTAGTCAATTCAGTCAAAAATAATCACCTCGCACATGCACTTTTATTCCATGGACCTGAAGGTTCAGCGAGTCTGCCTATGGCCATGGGATTACTGTCATATTTGTATTGTGAGAACCCCGGTGAGGAGGATTCATGTGGTGTCTGCCCAACTTGTCAACGTCTGGATAAACTGATTCTACCCGATGTCAATTTTGCCTTTCCTCAGATAGTCCGGTCGAAGGAAGAGCTTAAGGATGAGAAGCTCGACGATATGGCTAATTGGAGGAAATTTGTACTAGAGCAGCCATATGGAAATGTACATGATTACATTTTGGCCATGCGCATGCAAAAAAAGCAACTGAACATTTCCAAGGACGTTGCTCGACAAATCATTCAAACGCTATCGCTGAAGTCATTTGAGGGTGGGTTTAAGACCATGCTAATTTGGGGCGCAGAGTATTTGAATCCTGCTTCTGCCAATGCTCTCCTCAAAATAATCGAGGAGCCACCAGAAAAGACTTTGTTTTTTCTAATCACCTCGGACCCGGAAAAATTACTTACTACTATTCTTTCTAGGACTCAGAAAGTTTTTGTTAGGGGCTTTACAGATGATGAGGTTCAGGCACATCTACAGGAGAAATTTGAAATTCTTGAAGCAAAAGCCAACGAACTAGCAGTTCTTGCTGATGGGAGTTTAAGAGAAGCATATCGGCTTAAGGATGAAGTGAAGGATAAGCAGGTGATGCTCATTCGGCAATGGTTTTTGAGTTGTGTGAGAAGACAGACTGATCAAATCTTTGACTTTGTTACTGAATTTTCCCGAACTGATGTAGAAGCCCAAAAATCTCTATTGCTGACAGGTCTTTACGTGATGAGGGAAGTGATGCTGAAAAATCTGGGAATGGATGAGCTTTTACGGACCCAGAATGAAGAAAGGACCTTCGTGGAAAAGATTAGTGAGAATACTTTTAATGAGGAGGATGTGAGTGTGATCTATGAAAAATTCAACGATGCGTACTACCATCTGGAGAGAAATATTAATGCGAAATTTGTGCTCACTAGTCTTCTCATGGATATTCTGAAAATTGTAGACATTAAGAAGCGAAATGCCAGATAAGATTAAAATAGGTACTCGAGGAAGTAAACTTGCCCTTTGGCAGGCCTATCATATTCAGGACTTGCTGGCAAAGGCAAAGCTCGAATCTGAGATAATCATTATTGATACCAAAGGAGATAAAATCCTGGATGTGTCGATTGCAAAAATTGGTAGTAAAGGAGTTTTTACTGAGGAGCTGGAAGATCAGCTAAGGGATGGACGTATCGATATTGCGGTTCATAGCGCAAAGGATATGCAGTCTGTTTTACCTGAGGGTTTTGAGATCATTGCTTTCACAGAAAGAGAAAAGGTAAATGATGTCATTTTATCAAGTAAAACTGATCTGAATATTGGGGATTCATCTAAACCACTTTTGCTAGGAACCTCTTCAACTAGGAGAGTAGCTACCTTAAAGCATTTCTATCCTCATGTGAAGACTGTTGAAGTTCGAGGGAATCTGCAGACTCGAATCCGAAAGATGGAAGAAGGGGTTTGCGATGCACTTTTACTGGCCTATGCTGGCGTTCACAGAATGGGTTACGATGATCGAATTCAAAAGCTATTGGATTTGGATGAGTTCACGCCTGCAGTAGGTCAAGGATCTGTGGCAATTGAAATTTCTTCAGATATGAAAGAGGAGTTGAAGAGCTCTATTCGATCCGCTTGTAATCATGATCACAGCAGCGCCGAATTAAGAGCTGAAAGGGCCTATTTAAGGGTTTTGGAAGGAGGATGTAGTATTCCTGTTTTTGCTTTGGCAAGAGAAAAGGGCGGGACATTGAATCTGAAGGGTGGTATTGTGAGTCTGGATGGGAAAGAGAGAATTTCCATCGAAGTTAGCGGTTCAACATCAGATCCCGAAGCCTTAGGGACTGAGCTTGCAGATATGGTTTTTGCAGCTGGAGGAAAGGCTATTCTTGATGAAATAAAAAATACACTTAACAAATGAGGCTAAGAAACTTGGTGCTTCTTTTGGTGATAGTCATCACGGTCTCATGTCAGTCGGATAAAGACTACTTGATTAAGATTGAGACACGACATGGAGATATGTATGCCATTCTCTATGATGACACCCCAATCCATAAAGAGAACTTTCTCAAATATGCCAAGGCGGGAAGGTATGATTCTACCGAGTTTCAAAGAGTCATGAATTCATTTATGATTCAGGGAGGGGACGTATTTACTAAAGAAGAGCTACCCGCGGAAGAATGGCCTACCATTCAACAGGAGATTTTGCCAAGAAAATACTTCCATAAGAGAGGAGCCATTGGCGCTCCCAGGCAACCCGATGTGGTGAACCCATTGAAGGCATCAAACGGATCACAATTTTACATTGTCGATGGCCGCACCTATGGAGAGTTGGAGCTAACGACCAATATGAAGGAGCTTCAAAAGGCGATCTTGAAATACATGGAGCTGGGAAGTCAGGCAGAGTTAAAAGCGGAGTATAATCGCCTTTACACTCTTTCCGAATTTGATAGTCTGACAAAACTGATTCTTTCGAAGAGAGATGAGATCGCAGAGTCATTGAATATGAAACTCACGAAGGATCTTACTCGGCAGGAAATAGAAACTTATACTTCTTGGGGCGGAGCCGTTCATCTTGACGACGAGTACACGGTCTTTGGAGAAGTGATTCAGGGATTTGAAGTTATTGACAAAATTGCTTCAGAGGCAACTAACGACAAGAATCGCCCTTTCAACCCGGTATACCTGAAGGTTGTCGTTGAGCAACTCCCTAGGAGTGAAATTGAATCTAGATTTGATTTTCAATACCCTAATGAATAAGCCAAAAATCTTCATAACCGGTGCCAATGGCCTTTTGGGTCAAAAACTGGTAAAACAGCTAGTCGAAGAAAATGAGTTCGAAGTAATAGCCAGCGGCAGAGGCCCTTGTCGTTTGCCTGGCGAGGGGTTTACCTATGTCTCCCTGGACATCACTCATAAAGAAGCAGTGCTCGAGAGTTTTCGAGAGATCAAACCAGAGCTTGTGATCCACGGGGCTGCCATGACTCAGGTGGACGATTGTGAAAAGGAAAGAGAGGCTTGCTATTTGGCAAACGTCACCGCAACCGAGAACTTAATAGCAGCTGCTGAAGAATGCGATGCTCATTTCACTTTTGTCTCTACAGATTTTATTTTCTCAGGTGAAAAGGGTCCACTTACAGAAGATGAGGAGCCCGCCCCTGTCAATTACTATGGGGAATCGAAGCTCATAGCTGAACAGCGGTTGATGGCTTCAAACCTTAAATGGGCAATCGCCAGAACCGTTTTGGTTTATGGTATTGCTCATGACATGAGCCGATCAAATATTGTACTTTGGGTAAAGAGCTCTTTAGAGGCCGGGAAAATTATACAAGTAGTCAATGACCAATGGAGGACACCGACTTTGGCAGAAGATCTAGCGGCTGGTTGTATGCTTATCGCTAAAAAAAGAGCGGAGGGAGTATTTAATATTTCAGGAGATGATTTTCTTACTCCCTACGAGATGGCAATCATGACCGCGGAGTTCTTTGATCTTGATCAGAGCTTGATTCGAAAGGCGGACTCGAGCACCTTCACGCAGCCAGCGAAGAGACCACCAAAAACTGGCTTTATCATCAAAAAAGCGAGAAAGGAGCTGGGTTTTGAGCCCAAAACTTTTCGAACGGGGATTGGTATATTGGCAAAACAAATTAAATTAGCCCGTTCGTAAAATTACGAATATCACCACCTTTAACTCAAACAATCAATAATGGCAGTAAGTGCAAGTCCCGAAGGAAGGGGACAATTTGGTTCAAGTCTAGGATTTATTATGGCTGCAGCTGGATCAGCTGTAGGACTTGGAAATATTTGGAGATTCCCTTATCTCACGGCAGAGAATGGAGGCGGAGCCTTTGTTTTCGTTTATCTGATTTGTGTTTTATTCATTGGCTTGCCATTACTTTTCAATGAAATTGCCTTAGGTAGAAAATCAAGAAAAAATCCTATCGGGGCCATCCGCGAAACAGGAGGAAACAAGTTTTGGCAGCTTGCCGGTGTACTTTGCGTAATGGTTTGTTTCTTTGTTTTTAGCTATTACTCGGTAATTGCAGGATGGACAGTTGGGTATATAGTGACGGAAATCGTGAACATTCCTGTTGACTTCAGTGAGTTTGTTCAAACTCCGATGTATGTCATACCTCTCACTTTTACATTTATTTTGATCACCATTTTAATTGTTCTAGGAGGTATTTCAGGAGGTATTGAGAAGGCGGCAAAATTCCTTATGCCTATCCTTTTCATCATTATCATCTTTATCGCTGGAAGATCTGTGACTCTTGAAGGTGCTGAAGCAGGTATTCAGTATTACCTGAATCCTGATTTCTCTAAAATCAATGGTACTGTAATCCTTCAGGCACTAGGTCAGGCATTCTTTTCAATGTCGGTTGGATGGGGTCTTATGATTACCTTTGGATCATACCTTCCCAAGAAGGCTAACATTATCCAATCTGCAGGTTGGATAGCAGGAATGGATACCATAGTGGCTCTGCTAGGAGGATTAATGGTCTTTCCAGCTTTATTTGCACTTCTTTCTCCGGAATACCTTACAGATGGGCCAAGTTTGGTTTTTAACGTTCTTCCAAAGGTATTTGTGGAAATGCCGGGAGGGCATATTGTAGGTGCTTTATTCTTCACTCTACTTATGGTTGCAGCTTTAACTTCTACTATTTCAATGTTAGAAGTACCTGTTTCTTATCTTATCGATGATAGAAAATGGAATAGAAAGAAAGCCACGTGGATTGTTGGTATTGCTGCTATGATTATGTCGGTACCATCGGCACTTTCGATGATAGAAGGTAATTTCTTTGCGAACTTAAATGTGAACTTTCTCAGCAATGAGAAGACTGGATTCTTCGATATCATGGACTTTGTCTTTGGTACATTTGCAGTGATCGTGATCTGTTTGATGCTATCACTCTACACTGGTTGGGCAAGCAAGATTTCTGATTTCGCAGACGAACTTGCCAGTGGAGCACCTGCTTTTAAAGGTCCTTATAGAAAGGCCTGGGTCTTCTTTATCAAGTGGGTTTGTCCAATTGTGATTATCCTTTTGATATTAAATATGGTAGGTCTGTTTGGTGAACCTCAAGCGGCATAAATCAATAAAACTATTAATAAAAGGGGGCCTCAGGCTCCCTTTTTTGTTGGTATGGTTATTGAACTTTTTGGCTTAACCAAGCTTCAATAGCCTATGCGAGTCCTAGTTGTGGAGGATGATTCAGTTCATCGATTTATTCTAAAAACCATCTTCGAAAAAGCCTCAGATATCGTGACGGCTGTTAAGAATGGGAGGGAAGCATGGGATTTACTTGGTACGGATCAGGAATTTAATGTAATCCTTACGGATATTCAGATGCCGGAGATGGATGGGATTGAGCTGCTATCCAGAGTCCGTGGAAACCAATCCACTTCCGCTATTCCAGTAATTGGCTTTACTGCCGGTGATATCGCAAGCTACCAAAATCAGACTAGATCAAAGTTTGATGTTCTGGTTCCAAAACCCATGGATTTCTGGGATTTATACTCTCTAGCTAAGAACTACGTACAAGGAGCTGTAAACTAGAGCATATAGATTTATGCAATAGTATCGTTAGTAGAGAAACTAAACCACTATGAAAAAGCCACTATTTATACTCGGATTTCTAGCTCTCAGTGCTACATCTGTGAGTGCCCAGGGTTTTGCATTTGGGCCTAGAGCTGGATTTAGTCAAACCAAACTCAGCCTCAAAAAAGGTAATTTCATTCCAGGTGATGCAGAGGTTGGCTTTCATGTGGGAGCTTTTGCCAGGTTCGGTGCAGCGGGACTTTATGTTCAACCCGAACTTTTATACACTCAGACAAGCGGAACCTTTTCATTCGATGGTCCATCAGCCGGTGGCAATGCCTCTTATGCTGCAGATTTCAATAGACTGGATATTCCGGTCATGGTTGGGTTTAAAATCCTAAAAATTCTGAGAGTCCAAGTCGGCCCGATCGCGAGTTTTAATTTGAATACCGAGGTGAAAGATGTAATTGACACAGTTCAGGATATCGATTTTGCCAAATCTACCATAGGATATCAAGCGGGTTTAGGGGTGGATATAGGAAACCTCTATTTGGATGCTAAGTATGAAGGAGGTTTGTCCTCAATTACTGATCAGATAGGCCAATTCGAAACAGATCAAAGGGTAAATCAATGGGTGTTTTCACTAGGCTTTAAACTATTCTGATCTGAAAAAATGACATTAAAAAAGCCAGATGATCAATCATCCGGCTTTTTCATTTTGCTATTAAGCTTAATTCATCACTCGTTCATCTGGTTCAGCCAGCTCATGAATGGCTTCAAGTTCCACTACATAGACGCTACGACCGTGAGTACCGATTACTAAGTCATTCTCACGCTTCTGAATTACCATGTCGTAGATAGCAACGTTTGGAATACTGCCCTGGAAAATGTTCCAGCTATTTCCACCATCCATACTTACATATAATCCATGATCCGTTCCTAGATACAGGATTGATGGTTTGCTTGGGTCTTCAATGATGATGTTGGTTGATTCATCTGGAAGGTTGCCTTTGATGGAAGTCCAGGTCGCCCCGTAATCTTCACTTTTGTAAACCATTGTTGTGAACTCGTCATAGCGATAACCATTGAGTGTTACGTAGACCAGACCTTCTTTGAAACTTGATGGACTGATACTACTTACCCATCTGTCCTGAGGCAAGTCAGCATCAATTCTAGACCAAGTTGAACCACCATTTCGAGTAATCCAGATGTTTCCATCATCAGAACCAGCATAGATCGTATTTGATTCTAATGAAGACTCCTCAACCACTGTGAGCGTTGCATAAGGCACATTTCCGCTTTTCTCATTCTTGGTTAGGTCATCAGAGATTCTTTCCCAGGTATTCCCTCGGTTCATACTCCGATAGACATATTGAGACCCCATGTAAATAACGTCCTGATTGTGATGGCTCAGGCGAGCAGGAGTTCTCCAATTCCAACGGTTAGGAGTAGTTCCAATCTCATGACCAGGTGTGATCATGGTTCTCTGTCCAGTAGTTTTATTGATCCGGAAATAGTTACCAAACTGGAAACCTGTATAGACAATGTTATTGTCTCTGGTATCCACGGCAACGACCATTCCATCTCCACCCATCAACGGTTCCCATGGCTTATTTGGCTCATTGGTAGACTTACCAAACCAAACTCCATTATCCTGCATTCCACCATAGATGTTGTAAGGCTTTGCATCATCTGTCATGATAGAATAAAATTGGGAAATAGGCATTTGAGTATTCAAATGGTCCCAAATGGCTCCACCACCATAACTTCTGTATAGCCCACCGTCATTACCTAAAAGGATATGCTTTGAGTCATCAGGATTGATCCACATGGATTGATGATCGGAATGAGGTCGGCCAACAGAATCTGTTCTGCTGAAATTCTTTCCACCATCTCTAGATACCATCAATGGTACCCCTAGAATGAAAACCTCATTCTCATCTTCTGTGCTCACACGGATTTCACCGAAATAGTATCCATAGGTATTATAGACTCTGCGGATATCAGACTCACTTACCTTGGTCCAAGACTGTCCAGCATCTTCAGATCTGTAAATTTCAGCGCCTTTTATCGGAGCATTAAACAATGCCGCATTGGCATCGGTCAATTGACCATTGTAATTAGCAATTTGATCTGTCGTGATTTTCCCGACTTCAAGCTGCCTCTTTACTTCCTTTGCATTGTACTTCGCTGCAAATCTGTTTTTTCTTAGGAAAGTCTGAAGACGAGCATCTTCCAATGCCAAGGCGTCTTCTACTGACATCCCTTGGAAGTCTTCAAACTTCAAGGCATTCTCATCTGGTGTTCCTTGCCTTCTTCTATTTGGTTCTTGTGGTTTATCCGATTCACCTTGATTATCCAGAAGTGCATACACTACATCTGGACTGCTCCTTGCGAAATCAAAGCCGATTCGGCCAACGAATTCATCCTGCGGGAAGCCGTCAACAGCCTTCTCCCAGCTATCTCCTCCATCCTCTGATCTCCAGATGGCAGTACCTGTTCCCTGACCAATAAAGTCATGCGCTTGTCTATATCTTTCCCAAGAAGCAGCAAGCAATACATCAGGGTTTTCGGGATGCACTTTGATATCAATGATTCCTGTATTGTCATCAATGTAAAGCACCTTTTTCCATGATTTTCCGCCGTCGGTAGTCTTATATAGACCTCTTTCCTTGTTTTGAGAGTAAAGAGAACCCATGGATCCTACCCATACAATATCAGGATTGGTGGGGTGAATCTGGATTTGCCCGATGTGCTGACTATGGAGAAGTCCCATCATTTCAAAAGTCTCACCGCCATCGGTGGATTTGTAGAC
>CAZLUY010000744.1:0-12501 GCA_964562785.1 uncultured Limnohabitans sp.
GGAGCTTTTGTCTGCATAATGGTACCCAATTCCTGAATGGTCATCTGAATACCTCCATCACCCACAATACAAATCACTTGTCTGGAGTAATCATGTAGTTGGGCGCCAAGAGCTGCAGGTAAAGCAAAGCCCATGGTACCAAGTCCTCCGGATGTCACTTGAGTTCGAGACTGCTTGTATTCAAAATACCTCCACGCGATCATCTGATGCTGACCTACATCAGTTACTAAAATCGCATCATCTGCCTTGTAGTCATTGATCTGATGAACCACCTCACCCATAGTCAATCCTGACTTAGACGGCCTGAGGTCATTCTGCATCACTTGCTCCTTTTCATGAGCTTCCAACTCGCGGAACCTCCCAATCCATTCCGAGTGATCCTGAGCTGAGCATGCTTCAAGAAGAAGACTCAAACTCTCTTTCGCATCGCCAATAACTGGTACTTCGCATTTAACCACCTTATTGATCTCTGCGGGATCCAATTCCAAATGGATAATCTTAGCCTGCTTCGCGTATCGAGTCACATCTCCGGTAACACGGTCGTCAAACCTCATACCCACAGCTATTAATACATCGCATTGATTGGTAAGCATATTTGGAGCATAGTTACCATGCATTCCAAGCTTGCCCACATAGTTTGGGTGATCCTCAGAAAGAGCACCAGAACCTAATAGTGTGGAAGCAGCCGGTATTCCAGTCTTGTCGAGGAATTTCTTTAACTCCTCCTCAGCTTCTCCAAGAACTACTCCCTGACCAAATAATAAATATGGTTTCTCAGCGGTATTGATTAGAAATGCCGCCTCTCGAATAGCGGAAGGACTAACTGGTTTCTTAGGCTTGTAAGACCTGAACCCTTCACATTTTTCATAATTCCAGTCCCCAAATGTTACTTGAGCATCTTTTGTAATGTCCACTAATACAGGGCCAGGTCTACCCGATTTAGCTATATAAAATGCCCTGGCAATTGCAGGTGCTATATCTTCAACTCTTCGGACTTGAATATTCCATTTCGTACCAGGCATTGAAATTCCGACCACATCAGTTTCTTGAAAAGCGTCGGTCCCTAAAAGATGTGATGCAACCTGTCCGGTGATACACACTAAAGGGGTACTATCTATCTGGGCATCAGCAAGACCAGTAATCAGGTTAGTAGCTCCTGGACCTGAAGTCGCCAAACAAACGCCGACTTTTCCTGAGACCCTGGCATAACCCTGAGCTGCATGAATAGCACCTTGCTCATGTCTGGTCAACACATGCTTAATCTGCTTATGATAATCATACAGTGCATCATAAACAGGCATAATGGCACCACCTGGATAACCGAAAATTAATTCGGCGTTCTCCTCGATGAGAGCCTTAACAACTATATCTGCGCCGCGAATCTGGGAATCTTTCATGGCTTTAGAATTTATCAGTTACACAGCCTTCGGAAGCTGTAGAAACTAGCCTATTGTATTTTTTCAGGGTGCCTTGTAAATCGTCTATATTCTTTTGCTTCCAGGATTTTCTTCTTTCCGAAAAAGTCTCCTCTGAAACATCCGTAGATAACTCCAAGTCATCGGCATGGATAGTAATGGTATCCCCATCTTCCAATAAACCTATTGGGCCACCATTGAATGCTTCTGGGGTTACGTGCCCGACAACAAATCCATGGGTTCCGCCTGAGAAACGGCCATCCGTAATCAAGGCCACATCTGAACCTAGACCTGCTCCAATAATCATGGAAGTAGGCTTTAGCATCTCAGGCATACCTGGAGCACCTTTTGGTCCTACATTCCGAATCACAACCACATGACCCTTTTGGACCTTATGATCTCTGATGGCATTATTAGCATCTAATTCAGAATCAAAGACAATTGCTTTTCCAGTAAATGATCGCCCTTCCTTACCAGTGATTTTTGCAACTGCCCCTTCAGGAGCTAGATTTCCCGAAAGAATACATAAATGCCCTTCCTTCTTCAAAGGCTGGTCAATCGGTCTGATGATATTCACCATAGAAGGTGTAATTGGAGTTACATCAGCCAAGTTTTCTGCAAGTGTCTTCCCTGTCACGGTTAGGCAATCCCCATGAAGGAAGCCCTCATGGAGGAAGAATTTCATAAAGGCTGGTAAGCCCCCTTGCTCATGTAAATCCTCCATCATGAACTTCCCGGATGGTTTAAAATCCCCTAGCAGTGGAGTAGTAGCATTTATTGCTTTAAAATCTTCCAAGGTGAAATCAACTCCGGCCGTTCTTGCAATAGCAAGGATATGAAGAACCGCATTTGTACTTCCTCCAAGTGCCACGATCACACGAACTGCATTCTCCAGACTCTTTCTTGTAATTATATCCCTCGGCTTAATATCCTTTTCCAGAAGTATGCGCATGTATTTGCTCACTACTTTACATTCCTGAATCTTCTCAGGTGAGTTCGCTGGATAGGAAGCTGAATATGGTAATGAAATCCCCATGGCTTCAGCCGCAGAGGACATGGTATTGGCAGTATACATACCTCCGCAAGCACCTGCTCCAGGACAGGCGTTTCTAATTACACCGTCATAGTCCTCATCAGAAATATCTCCATTGACTCGCTTACCGAAGGCCTCGAATGCAGATACAATATTGAGCTTCTCTCCTTTGTATTCTCCAGAAGCAATGGTACCACCATAAACCATAATACCTGGTCTATTTATCCTGAGCATACCCATGATGGCTCCGGGCATATTCTTGTCACAGCCAGCAACAGATATAACTCCGTCGAAGGAATGGCCTAGGATGAATGATTCAATAGAATCAGCAATTATTTCCCTCGAAACGAGAGAATAACGCATTCCAAGAGTACCCATAGAAGTTCCATCTGAAATGCCGATGGTATTAAAAACCAAACCGGTCAAATCATAGTCCTGAGAAGACTCTTTGATCAGACCGGCGAAGTCATTCAGATGCATGTTGCACGGATTACTTTCGTAGCCGCAACTTGCCACCCCAACGAAGGGCTGCTTCATCTTTTTATCGGTCAAGCCAGTAGCATAAAGCATGGCCATCCCGGCAGGATGTTCCTCATTATCACTTATTTCCCAACTGTACTTTTTGAGATTCATATTCTGGGTATAAAAAAAGTGCCTCATTGACCTGAGGCACTTAAGAGTATATTTCTATTTCATAGTCTTCTTGTGCCCCGGCTTAATGTCCGAAGAGAATAATCAGGTCGACAAGAATGACTTTTTGGCACATGTTTATTTAGGTTTGAGTCAGCTATTTGAGCTGATACGATTCTTCAAACTTAAAATTCAAAATCGAGAGAAACAATATTTAATTTTATCTAATTATCTCTTAGCAGTTAATTTAATTTGTTAAAATTATTTTTTTTGAAATTTTCTTTTTAAAAAATTTAGTTAAAGACCATTATTCAAGAAATCATTTGCCACATTCAAAGATTTCAAAATTTTGTATTGATTTCATTAAATCTAATCATTTGAGAGCTTTTTTGATTTTTTACTAATGATTCAATCCCTCTATCAAAAGTTCTTCAATAATTACTAGTTTTTCTCAAAACATCCCTGTTTTCAAAGGCATGATTTAAATATCATTTATGCTAGTTTTGGGCATCTCAATTCCCTTATGATTGTTTTTCCTAATGCCAAGATCAACCTTGGCCTTCATATCACTAAAAAAAGAAGCGACGGCTATCATGAAATAGAATCAGCCATGGTTCCTATACCGATATGTGATGCCTTGGAGATCATACCTTCAAAAGGGAAATTGGAATGGAACTCATCCGGATTGGAGATACCGGGAAACTCAGAGGACAACCTGGTAATTAAAGCTTATAAGCTCCTGAAAAAAGACTTTCCTAATCTTCCCAGTGTTGAAATTCACCTCTTGAAGAAGATTCCAATGGGAGCTGGGCTTGGTGGAGGTTCAGCAGATGCAGCTTTCGCCTTGACTCTGATGAATCAGCTGTTTGATCTTCATTTAGATGATTTCTTTTTGGAGGAGTATGCAGCAAAACTTGGAAGCGATTGCGCATTATTTGTAGATAATCAGCCCAAACTTGCAAAAGGAAGAGGGGAAATCCTGGAAGCGCTAAATCTAGATCTGAAAGGTACTCACGTACTCCTTATTCATCCAGATATTCATATTGGAACCAAGGAGGCTTATGCCGGAGTCACACCTTCTATGCCCAAGGTGGATTTATCTGAGCTTCTTCAGAATAAATCAAGATGGAGAGAAGAACTGGTCAATGATTTTGAGAAAAGCATCTTTCCTAATCATCCAGAGATCAAATCCATCAAGGAAAAACTCTATGAGGATGGTGCATATTATGCAGCCATGTCAGGATCGGGATCTTCGGTTTTTGGTTTGTTTGAGGATCAACCCAACAAGGAGAATTACCAAAACTTAGGTTCAGTATTTGAATGCTCCCTTTAGTACCTCTAGCCTAATGATCTCATAGGCTTTCTTCTCCGGTTGAAATAATTCAAGACCGGATAGCTCAAGACGCTTACCAAGATTATGGCTGTACCATAGTAAAACTGAGGTGTCATTTTTTCGCTTTCACCAAAAATCAAAACCGCCAGGATTATACCATAAACAGGCTCCAGATTGATGGTCAAATTGATAGAGAAAACAGAAAGCCTTTTCATCAACTCTACAGAAACAGAAAAAGCATACACGGTACAAACACCTCCTAAAAGAAAAAGCCAGAACCAGTCATAACCCTGCCAAGCGAGGTTCAATCCATCCTCCGCTAAAAACTCAGCATATACCGGCATGAAAAGAGTAGCAAAAATACAAGCCCCAAGCATCTCATAAAAGGTTACTTGATAGGGATTGAAATGAGGTGCCAACCTACCATTCAAGACTGAAAAAATTGCAGCTAACAAAGCCGAAACTAATGCCATACTTAAACCTAGCCAGTAGCCGGATTCGAAACTAAAAATCACCAGAAGGCCGGAGATTACCATAACACCTAAGGCTACTTCGTACCACTTAATCCTTGTTCGATTAAAGAGAGGTTCAACGAAGGCCGTCCAAAGCGAAGTAGTGGCCATCCCCGCTAGACAAACCGAAGCCGTGGATACCTGAGCAGACCAAAAGAAAAGAATCCAATGAAGTGAGATAACTATACCCACACCCGTGATTTTCAAAATTTGATTCAGGGGAAGTAAAAGACTTTTCTTTTGATAGAGGAACAATCCGGCAACACCTATAGAAGCAATGAGGGTTCTATAAAAGACAAGCTCCAATGCCTTGAGTGAAATCAATAAACCCAGAATGGCAGTGAATCCCCAAATCAAAACGATGAAGTGGAGCATCAGGTAATCTTTTAGAGACCCTTTCATCTATCTAGGAACTGTTTTATAAAGGATCAATCCTGTTACTGCGAAGACGATATTGGGCAGCCAAACCGAAAAAATTGGATATTCTGCACCGTTCTCCGCAAAGGTTCTGGAGAGAATAAAAAGTATGATATAAACAAAGGCCAACATGAAGCCTAAGGCGATTTGAAAACCTGAACCGCCTCTAGTTTTCCTGGCGGACATGATCACTCCTATAAAGGTGAGTATGATCGCTGCGAAAGGGGACATAAACCTTACATATCGTTCAATTTTGTAGAACTCGACATTGTCGGCCCCCCTGGCTTCGAGCACTCGAATCTGCCTACTAAGCGCTGGCAAGGCCAATGTCTCATGGTGGTTTACGGGCAACTCAAAGTCATCTGGCGTAATAGATAATACCGTATCGAGGTTTTCACCTACTTGATATAATTCTCCATCTTCCTGCAATGTCCTTAAACGCCAATTTCTTAGCGTCCAAAGGTTTTTTGCCGTGTCCCATTCGATTCTATCGGAAGACAACCTGGCCAAAAGCTCACCGTCCTCTATGGTCTCCAAAGTGAAATTGTATCCTAGATTATTGTTTTTATAAAAGCGGCTCATGTAGGCATAGGAGTTTTCTCCAACCTTGATATGCGTGTTGCTCTCTGCTTCAGATTTGCCCTTGCCGAGATAAACAGCTTTAAACTCAGTAACTCCGCCAGTGGCTTTTGGAAGAATCCAACTGTTCAATAAAAAGCTCACCGCGCCGATCATTGCAGCCGCCAGAAAGAATGGTCTGAGAAGCCTGACGAAACTGATCCCGCTACTTAAAATCGCTATGATCTCCGTTCGCCCAGCCATTTTGGAAGTAATGAAAATCACAGATATGAACACCGTGATTGGTGTGAGCAGATTGTTAAGGTACAACCCATAATTCCCCATATACTTGAGAATTTCTACCGTCGGGACATCATTTCTTATATAGGTATCGTTCTTTTCAGTGAAGTCCAAAACAAGGACAATAAGAATAAGCATGACCACTACGAAAAAGTAGGTCTTGAGAAAATCCTTGATGATCAGCTTATCTAATAACTTCATTACAGACGGGTGCTCACTTTCTTCACCATAGCATCCTTCCAAACGGCAAAGTCTCCTTCCTGGATATGCTTTCTGGCCTCTTTAACTAACCAAAGATAAAAGCTTAGGTTATGGATGCTAGCAATTTGAGCAGCGAGAATTTCTTTGCTTACAGTGAGATGTCTTAGGTAGGCTCGGGAATAAAAGGTACTCACATATCCGCCAATTGCAGGATCAATTGGCTGAAAGTCATCCTTCCATTTTTCATTCCTTATATTGATTATCCCTTCGGAGGTAAAGAGCATTCCATTCCGAGCATTTCGGGTAGGCATAACACAATCAAACATATCTACACCTAAAGCAATGCATTCAAGGATGTTTGCAGGTGTACCAACCCCCATTAAATATCTAGGCTTGTCCGAAGGCAAAATCTCCGTCACTTCAGCAGTCATTTCATACATCATCTCTGCTGGCTCCCCTACCGATAAGCCTCCGATGGCGTTACCTTCTCTTCCACAGGATGCAATAAACTCTGCGGACTTCTTTCTAAGATCTGAATAAACACTTCCCTGAACTATAGGAAAAAGCGACTGATGATAGCCATACTTACCCTCCGTGGAATCAAATCTATCAATGCATCTCTTTAACCATCGATGGGTCATCTCCATCGAATTCCTTGCGTAGCCATATTCACAGGGATAAGGCGTACACTCGTCAAATGCCATGATTATATCCGCACCAATACTTCTTTGGATATCCATGACGTTTTCTGGCGTGAATTGATGTTTTGATCCATCTATGTGGGATTTAAACATCACCCCTTCTTCTTTAATCTTTCGGGTTCCTGCCAAAGAGAACACCTGATATCCACCTGAATCAGTGAGAATTGGGCGATCCCAACCATTGAACTTGTGTAGTCCACCGGCCTTTTCTAATATTTCCAGGCCTGGTCTCAGGTATAAGTGATAGGTATTACCTAGAATAATCTGAGCCTTCACATCCTCAACTAGCTCACGTTGATGAACGGCTTTCACTGTCGCAGCCGTCCCAACAGGCATAAAAATAGGTGTCTCAATTTCACCATGATCCGTCTTGATCTTTCCGGCTCTTGCTTTGGATTTACTGTCTAGATTAGAAATAGAGAACTCCATATGAAATCATGGTATTTTCGACCGCCACAAAAATAAATGCTTATTCTTAAACCAATGCTCGAATTGATTTTATATTTGCCCAGCTAAACATCTATGGAGCTTTTTTTACTTTGGTTTTTCTTCGGGTTAGGCATTTTTATCCAGTTCATTTATCTGGTCTTTATCTTCACCCGACTCCCACTTTATTCAAAGAAAAAATCATCCGGAGACCAGGATAACCAAGAGGCTGTTACAGTAGCGATTGCAGCACACAATGAACGCAGCAAGCTTGAAAAGCTGATCCCTACCCTTTTTGAACAGAAGTACTCAAATTATGAGGTGCTAATCATTGACGACAGGTCCAATGATGGTACACATGAACTTCTTCAGGATTATCTGGCACAATTTCCAAAACTTAGAACCGTAACAGTAGACTACACTCCAGATCATGTCACGTCAAAAAAGTATGCTTTGACCTTGGGGATAAAGGTGACACGCAATGACATCATCCTTTTGACCGATGCAGACTGCATACCTGCGAGTGAAGATTGGCTTGAAAAGATGACAGAACCCTTGAGGAATAGAGGCAAAGTCTTCTCCATCGGCTATTCCGGATATAGAAAAGAGTCGGGCTTTCTAAATAGTTGGATCCAATACGAAACCTTGCTTACGGGGCTTTACTATCTGTCCTTTGGTCTTTGGAAAGCGCCATTTATGGGTGTTGGAAGAAACCTTTGTTACCGCCGTGGTCACTTTATGGAGGTCAAAGCATTCAAGGATTTGTGGCATCTCGAAGGTGGAGACGATGACCTTTTTGTCAATAAGTATGTCACTCCAAAGAACTCTGAGGTGATTATTGATTCAAATGCTGTGACCATTTCTGAGCCAAAGACTACAAGGAAAGATTACTGGAATCAGAAAAAGAGACATCTCCATGCCGGCAAGTATTATAAAGCTCGAGACAAACGAAAAATCGGTCTCTATACGCTTTCACATGCCTTGTTTTGGCTCACAGGCATTGCCCTTCTTATTTATTTGGGATTGAGCGCCAATTGGGAACAATTTTTAATTGTTTTCGGTATTATTCTTACACGAACTTTAGTTTTGACCACCCTATTCCACTTTACTGCGAAAAAGATTCAGGGCTTTGGTTCGTCTAAAATGATCTGGTTACACGATTTCTTGTATTTAGGTTATTTTTGGATTTTAGGATTGATTTCGCATCAGGCAAAAACAATTAAATGGAACTAAACCGACGAGAATTTTCTAAGAAAGCCCTGGAAGACTTTTCCTTGATCGATCAAGCTGTTAATGAGCAGGATCAGCAGGCTTATGCCATGTTGATGAAGCGATACAAGAAGGCGGTCTATTTCATGGTTTTAAAAATGATCCGGGATGCTGACGATGCGGAAGATTTAACCATGGAGGCCTTTGCCAAAGCTTTCAAAAACCTGCATCGATTCAAAAAGGACTATACTTTTTCAACCTGGTTGTTCCGTATTGCCACTAACAATACCATTGACTTCATCAGAAAGAAGAAACTCAAGACCATGAGTCTGAATACCACCATGACCGATGATGGTGGAAATGCTGTGACTATTGATGTGGAAGACGATGATAGAAATCCGCAAGATGAATTCATCAAATCGCAGCGAATTGAAATGGTGAGGATTTTCGTGGATAAGCTTCCTGCTAAGTATAGAAAGCTCGTGCAGCTTCGATATTTCGATGAACTCTCCTATGAGGAAATCGCCAAAGAGCTAGAGAAACCACTTGGAACGGTCAAGGCTCAGTTGCATAGATCCAGAGAATTACTCTATGAAATCGCAGCTGGTAAGCAAAAGCATATCTAAGCAATGGCTGGTGTAGATCTTATCAGCAAGTATTTCCCCAAGCTTTCTTCTGAGCAATTGCAAAAATTCCAGCAGCTTGAAGAGGTTTATTCCGATTGGAATTCCAAAATCAATGTGATTAGTCGAAAGGATTTTGATCAGTTCTATGTTCGGCATGTACTTCATTCTTTAGGGATTGCGAAGGTCACCGGGTTTCAGTCAGGCACTAAGATTCTTGACATAGGAACTGGTGGAGGTTTTCCTGGAATCCCATTAGCTATCCTTTTCCCGGATACTCATTTCCATCTGGTGGATTCAATTGGTAAGAAGATCACGGTGGTAAAGGATGTGGCAAAGCAACTGAAGCTTTCCAATGTGGAAGCCCAGAAAACCAGAGCCGAAGAGCTTTCTCGTAAGTATGACTTTGTCGTGAGCCGTGCCGTCACCCGGATGAGTAATTTTTATCCCTGGGTTAAAGGAAAGATCAAAAGAGAAGATTTCAATGAGTTCCAAAATGGCATTCTATACCTCAAGGGTGGTGATGTGGATGAAGAAATGGAGGAGCTTAGAAAATCCTATGTCACCTATCACCTGGAGGATTATTTCGAAGAAGATTTCTTCGAAACCAAAAAGGTCGTCTATGTCCCCTGGGAGGACAAAAGGTGAGTCAAATCTTTAGCCATAAGGCTTCTAAAATTTCTTTCAAAAAGTAGCGACAATAAGCGCCGAGAACGGGACAGATTTCGGACTTTCCTCTTAACTTAATGTTCGATTTCCCCTTGCTGTATGTACCTGATATTTGACACCGAGACCACCGGTCTTCCAAGAGATTATAATGCCCCAATGACTGATCTGGACAACTGGCCAAGATTGGTCCAGCTTGCCTGGCAGCTACATGATGAAAAGGGGAATCTCATTTCAAATCATAACTACATCGTCAGACCTGAGGGGTTTACGATTCCCTACAATGCAGAAAAGGTACATGGTATCTCCACTAAACGAGCTTTGGCTGAAGGCCATGACCTAAAACAGGTGCTTGGAATTTTTGAATCCGATGTTCAGAAGACCAAATATCTGGTAGGTCATAATGTGGAATTTGACGTGAATGTGGTGGGTTGCGAGTATCATCGTGAAGAAGCGACCATGCCTCTTACGGGTACTCAGCTTGATACTAAGGATATCTCCACTGATTTTTGTGCAATCCCAGGAGGTCGAGGCGGAAAATTTAAATGGCCCACCTTAACGGAGCTTCACAAAAAGCTATTCGGTGTTGGCTTTGATGATGCACACGATGCTGCCTATGACGTGGATGCAACTGCTCGTTGTTTCTTTGGATTAATTGAGCAGGGTGTTCAAAAACCTGAAGCAGGCATTCAAATAAAGGAGGTGAAATATGAAGCTCCGGAATTGGATGAAGCGAATTTTGCCCAGGCCGACAAGGTCCTTCAAGACGCGAGTGACATCCTTAAAAATGCGGGAGCAGCCGACAGCTCTACACTCACAGATTCTCCCTTTAGTCATCTTCACACTCATACTCAATATTCAGTCCTTCAAGCTACGTCTGAGATCCCGGCTTTGATCAGCAGATGCAAGGAACTCGGCATGCCTGCAGTTGCCATGACAGATCATGGAAATATGATGGGAGCTTTTCACTTTGTAAAGGAAGCTTTGGCTCAGGAGATCAAGCCAGTTATCGGTTGTGAATTCAACCTTTGCCGGGATAGAACAAATAAGGCAAATAAAGAAGATGGCTATCAAACCGTTCTTCTGGCAAAAAATAAGGCTGGATATCATAACCTGGCTAAACTAGCCTCATACGCCAATATCGAAGGATTCTACTATGTCCCGAGAATAGATAAAGGTCTTTTGGAGCAGTACAAAGGTGATGTGATTGCTACCACTGGAGGTCTCTGGGGTGAAGTTCCTTTCTTGATATTGAATGTAGGTGAGACACAGGCAGAGGAAGCATTTCTATGGTGGAAAGAGCAGTTTGGAGAGGACTTTTATGTGGAGCTTTGCCGCCACGGGATACCTGAAGAAGAGAAGGTCAATGAAGTATTACTCGAGTTTGCGAAAAAGCATAATGTAAAATACTTCGCAGCTAACAATTCCTATTATAACACCAAGGAAGATGCGAAAGCTCATGACATCCTTTTGTGTGTGAAGGATGGGGAGCTGGTAGAAAAACCAAAGAAATACATCGGGAAAAAAGGTCGTGAATTCCGGTATGGGCTTCCGAATGATGAATTCTATCTCAAGAGTCCTGAGGAAATGAAAAGGCTCTTTGCTGATTTACCGGAAGCGATTGAATGTACCCAGGAAATCATCGATAAGATCGAAACCTTTAAACTGGCGAGAGAGGTTCTGCTTCCGAAGTTTGACATTCCTGAAGAGTTTGTGGACCCTGAGGACGATAAGGATGGTGGAAAGCGAGGGGAGAATGCATATCTGAGATTTTTAACCTATGAAGGAGCTAAAGAAAGATACGATGAGATCACTCCAGAAATTGAGGAGAGATTAGACTTCGAATTAGCAACTATTCAGAATACAGGTTATCCAGGTTACTTTCTGATTGTACAGGATTTCACCAGAGCTGCCAAGGACATGGGAGTTTCCGTAGGTCCGGGTAGAGGATCCGCAGCCGGTTCTGCTGTGGCCTACTGCATAGGCATCACTAATGTAGACCCAATTGAATACGATCTACTTTTCGAGAGATTCCTTAATCCTGATCGTGTGTCACTACCTGATATTGATATTGATTTTGATGACGAAGGGCGTGGAAGGGTAATAGATTATGTGATCAATAAATACGGGTCCAATCAGGTAGCTCAGATAATTACCTACGGAACGATGGCGGCCAAGTCAGCAATCCGAGACACAGCCAGGGTTCTTGATCTCCCATTGGCTGAAGCCGGTAGGTTAGCTAACCTGGTTCCGGATATCAAACTCAAAAAGCTCTTTGGACTCGCTAAAGACAAAAAAGCCCTGGCTGAAAAATTAAAGAATCAGGGAGAGCTAATCCAAAAAGCCGAGGAGCTTATCAAGATTTCAAAGGGTGCTGATGAATCTGCCAAGACAGTTAATCAAGCCACTGTTCTCGAAGGTTCGGTTAGGAATACTGGAATCCATGCCTGTGGCGTAATCATCACACCTGATGACAT
>CAZLUY010000745.1:0-2357 GCA_964562785.1 uncultured Limnohabitans sp.
TGCAAGAGCTTGGCTTAGATGGTAGAATGGCTTGTAAGCACCCCAAAATTCTAACTGAGGCATAACTCCTGTCTTGCGGCCTAGATCCAAAAGCTGAGCGTATTTTTCTCCTCCTTCCATTGGATCAACTGGAGCCTCTGCACCATATGCGGGAGCCGCCACCCTCGTACAACCAATCTCGGCTAGCAAATTCATCTCTTTCTCCATTTGCTGGAACCCTTCTTTACTTGTTGAAGGGTCCTGAGCCATCCATTTGGCGAAGCCTATCGCATTGAATGCTTCGATCTTATTATCACGTAAACTTTGTTTGATTTGACCTAAGGTTCCTCCTTCATTTAGAAATCCTTCGATGTCTCTTACCCAAACTTCTACACCATCATAACCTGCCTTTCCGGCACATTCCAATGTTTTTAGTAAGCCAAGGTTCTGTCCGCTGATCGTGCTTGTATTTAATGAAAACCTAAATTTTGCTGCCTTCTTCGGCCTTGCTTGAGTTGTATGCGTAGAAAGAGGAATAGCAGCTGCTCCGAGGGCTATGGTTTTAAGGACTTTTCTTCGAGCGGTCATAGGTTTAAGCTTTTAGGTCGTATGTTTCGAGATAATTTTGAGAGATAAAATGGGGCAAATTCGTCCACCTTTTTTTTACACCCTTTTTATAAAAATAAGTTTTTTTCTAGCGTTACAATTAACAATTGGATGGTCGGCAAATGCTCAGGAAATAGAGGTGCCTGATACCTTTTTACAATTGTATCAAAACCAATTACCCTTCTTTCAGGAACTGATCTCAGGTGGAGAGTATGTTGATTTTATTGGGGCGGTAGATGGTGAACCATTCTATAAATCAAGGAATTTTGATTACGGTCAGTTAAGGATAAACAGTATTGACTATGAAGGTGTCCCCTTACTCTATGATTCATACCGCGATTACCTGGTCACTTTTCATCCAATCTATAAACAAAAGATCCTCCTAAAGGCTGAAAAAGTTGATGAGTTCGTCCTTTTTGAAAAGGACAAATTCAAGTTCTTCCCGGGGAATGAATCCTTCAGCAGACACAATAATGGATTCTACCAAGTTCTTCACGATGGAGAAATCAAGGTCTTGGTAAAACGATATAAAACATTGAAGGAGACAAAAGATTTGAGGGAGAGCCTTGATCAGCTTATTGAAAAAGAAGAATATTTCTTATGGTTTGAAGAGCAATTTGAGAAAGTAGATAAGAAAAATTCAGCCATTAAACTATTGGGACTGGATAGGAAAGAAGTGAAGCAGCAGCTGAATTGGTCGAGTTATGAAATTAGACAGAACCCGGGCGGATATTTCACGAGTCTGGTGGAGGTCAGGGAAAGAAAGTCAGAAGAATTTAACGGGTTTAATAGATGAAGAAACTCTTCCTGATTTTCTTTTTGCTCATGCTGACCGTTCCCGCTTTTTCACAAGTCGATTCCACAAAGGTATCTGGAATGTACCCAGAAATGGACTTTGTTAGATTCACCCAATTGCTTGAGCTAAGAACAGTGTATGACTTTTTCTTCAAGAAAGAAGATGTGCAGGATGTTAGGGTTAACCTTCAGTTTTCCGATGCAACTTTAAATGCAGCCTTGGATGAAATTTTTTCTGGTACAGACTTGAAGTACACAATTGATTCCAAGAATCGAGTATGGATTTCTAAAGGAAGAAAAATCGAGACAGAATTTCCGGATGACTTCTTTCAGGTTAAAACGGAGAGGAATCAAGGTGGCTCACTTTCAGATTCTGAAGATCGCTTTGCCAGTAATAAGTTATACACCATAGGTCGAGCGACGGATAATCCAAATTCAGGAACAGCGACCATTAGTGGTGTCATTAGAAGCATTGAAACTAATGAGGTCATGCCTGGAGCCATTGTCCTGGAAAAAGTGAATTATACCCAAATGGTTACCGGTGTAAACGGGTATTACGAACTCACTCTTCCCAAAGGGCGTCACACACTGGTCATCCAAAATATTGGTGGATTTCAAGAACAAAGACAAATTAATCTACTGGGTGATGGTACGCTCAATTTAAAAATTGCGGAGACCGTTCTCTCCCTGGATGAGGTAGTGGTGAGTTCCGGAGCCTTATCCAACATTAATAAGCTTGAGATGGGAGTGCAGGCCATTTCTAGCGATGAAGTGAAGCGTCTTCCTGCTGTTCTTGGGGAAGTTGATGTAATTCGTGGTATTCTAACTATGCCGGGAGTCAATACAGTTGGCGAAGCAAGTGTGGGCTTCAATGTCCGGGGAGGAGCTGCAGATCAGAACCTAATCCTATATAATCAATCCACAGTCTTCAACCCAAGTCATGTGTTTGGCTTTTTCACAGCTTTCAACGCTGACCT
>CAZLUY010000746.1:0-1593 GCA_964562785.1 uncultured Limnohabitans sp.
AGCACATTTTCAGCATCTTTCCAGGAAATGTTCCAAACCTCACCCAGAAACTATAGACTGGCCAATTCAGAAACTTTTTGAACTAAAGTAGAAAGCCCTAATCTCCTGATTTCTAGAATTTTGAGACATAAGCCTATTGAAGGAATGAATTTATGTCTAATCAAAACAAGAAAATCATGGCACAAAAAGGATTTGATATCAAAAAGGAAATCAGCATCAATGTATCAGCGGACCAGCTTTGGGAGATGGTAGGCCCTGGCTTTGTAGAAGTCTACAAGTGGTCATCCAATGTAGACTTTGCCCAAGGCAGCGGGACTCCAGAATTTGACGGAGCAGTATGCAGTGATAGGGAATGCAATGTCAACGTAAAAGGGTTTGACAAAATCAGTGAGAAGCTCATTAAATACAATGCAAAGGACAAAGTGCTGGCCTATTGTGTGGTAGGTGGAATGCCTGGATTTGTTGAAAGGGCAGTTAATGAATGGACCGTGGTTGCGGATGGCCCAAGAAGATCAAGACTTCAAATGTCAGCTCAGTTCAGGTCCAAGGGATTAGTTTCGATTCTTATGAATCCCCTGATGAAAAAGAATATGAGCAGCACCCTTGAAACGGTCTTGAACGATGCTAAGATCTACGCTGAAACTGGTCAAGTTTCGGAAGCAAAGAGAATGCGGATTGAAGAACTCAAACGAAAAAAGAGCCCATTGGCAGCTTAGCAAAAAGGATCCACATGGATCCTTTTTTTATTTTAGCTATAGATTTTTCTGAAGCTCTTGTCCTCCGCTTCTATTTATGCGTTAGGACTGTTAAAGAAAGCCCTATGAAATACAGCATCTTTTTAATTTCAATTTTTTTAAGCCTTCTTTTCACAAACGACAAACTACAAGGCAAATGGAAGCTTCATTCATTTGATACAATCGATAAAATTAGGCTTTCGGAAACCTACCTTCTCGCTACAGAAGAACAAAGGGATTTGATGGAGCAACGTTTTGAAAAGGTACTTGATGAATCCTACTATCACTTTTCAAATGATTCCCTTTTTTACTCCGATTTGGATAGGGGTATCATGGTCACCAGAAGAGCACTTTGGGAGCTCAATGATGATGTATTGACCATAAAAGAAATTGATCGTAAGTATGTTCGTCAGGCTCTAATTCGCCATGTTTCTAAGGATTCTCTAGTCCTTTCACTAATCGTTGAAGGCAAAGCGGGTGATGGAAAGTTGGTTTTCACCAGAGCCGATTGAATTCAGATCATGATTTAGCTAAATTGATAGAATGGGAAAGAAGCTGGATTCGATTACTCCTGAATTACAAGACTTCATCAGTAATCAGAAAATGTTTTTTGTCGGCACGGCGGCTGAAAGTGGAAGAGTTAATGTCTCACCCAAGGGAATGGACTCATTACGGGTGACCGAATCAAACAAGGTTGTCTGGCTTAATCTCACAGGTAGTGGAAATGAAACTGCGGCTCATCTATTGCAAAATCCCAGGATGACAATTATGTTCTGTGCTTTCGAAGGAAGGCCCATGATCTTGAGACTTTATGGAGAGGCAAAGATTTTTCATCCGAGAGATAAGGAGTATAACCACT